>JALNZH010000343.1 GCA_023229405.1 Bacteroidota bacterium | reverse complement strand
TTGAAGCAATTGATTTCCAAAATGGTTATAGTATAATTGAAACACATAATACAAAGGTCTTTTGATAAGAGAATTATTCTTATGCCTAAACCCTTTTACCGCCCCCCAATATTCATTGCTGAACTGCCAAGAATTTGCCATAAAAATATTATTTCGTGGATTCATAAAAACTTTTATCATTTCGGCATTCAGTAAAGCATTTCCTAATGTAAATCGATACGGAACCGGTGCATCCTGCAAAAAAAGGCCATTATATTCAGTAATAGCTATAGGGATATGGTGTCCAATAATTGAAAGGATTATGTTATTCACAACATCAAAATACGTTTGCAATTGTGCGTCCATAGCCAAACTTAATTTAAATAATTCTTTTGCATTTGGAATACCGTCCTTTCTACTATAGGTTGGGGCGTATGGGTGAAGAATAATGAAATCCATGCTATCACCAATAGCCTCTACAACCGTATGCAGCCAATCATTTGTATTAGGATAATCTCCAGCCCCAACTGCGCCTAGTTTTATTTTGGGGTCCAAGGAAATCATCGCTTTTTTATACGAACCATAATTATGTGCATACTGCAGAGCATTCATTTTTTTTAGACCGTCACCATCGTACGACTCATTTCCATATTCAAACCAAATAACATTCCAAGGCTCAGCGCGACCATCTTCTGCACGTTGTTTTGCCCAAATATGATTTCCGTCATTCGGCGCATTGAGATACTCAACAAGATCAGCAGCATCTTGGGCAGTACCGGAATATTCCGGAAGCGTAATTAATGGTATCGCTCCAATTTCATCACAGAGTTGTAAATATTCTGGAAGTCCAAATTTTTGATCAGGTCGTTGATCAATATCGCCAATCGTTTTTTTCCAATCAAAATGTCGCGCTGCGCTCCCACCCGGATATCGTAGAACGGATACTCCTGCAAGCTTTGCTAACGCAATCATCTCGGGAACCGGACATTTTAATTCCGGGTCCCAAACTCCTCCACCCCTGTCCCAGAAATCTGGGGAAGCATATTCCCATGCTCCTTTTTGGTATGCTAATATATTGTTCCCGAAGATCCATGGATTCACATTTCCCACTGTTTTTCTTGTATCGATGGTAATGGTGGCAGTTGTATTTTGTGCATATGAATATTCATTGCAAAAAATAATTCCTACTGAAATACCTATATAGGTGAGCTGCCAATTCATTTTCAATGAATTAATTTCTTTCTGAATTTATCGTTGAAAATACTTCCATTAATTCAGCATAATGTTTTTCTGGGGAATGGTGTAGATTTACAAATTGTCGAGCATTCTCGCCCATTTGTTGACAGAGTGAAAAATTATTTATTAATTGCCCAATTTTTTGCGCAAGATCATTGGCATTCCCCGGTTCAAAAAGAAACCCTGTCTCTTTATCAATCACGATATCGGGAAATGAACCATGGGAGGATGCAATCACCGGTGTACCGCAAGCTAAACTTTCTAAAACAGCGTTCGGCATATTATCATACCACAGTGAGGGAGCAATCGAGATCATTGATTCCTTTAAAAGTTCAACAACCTGTTCTTTTGTTACGTTTCCAATCATTTGCACGTTTTTTAAATGCTGATGCCGCACAAACATTTTTAACTCCTCTACGTATGCCGGCGTTCCATCGCCGACAATTACCACTTCGAAGGATTCGTCATTGTGGTCTGTTTTTAGAATGCGTACTGCATTTAAAAGAACTGATACACCTTTAATATATTCCACTCTTCCTACATAAATAATTCTTTTCTTTTTTACCATTGATGAAGCAGACTCCGGATAAACAAACGTAGGAACATGCACTAATTTTTCGCTACTGAATCCTGCTTCAATCATTTTTCTCTTTGTAAAACTACTTGGTACGATAAACTTGGGCACTAAATCGAAATATCCTCTTAAGGAGTGATAGTGCATGGCAATATAATTAATCAATGATGCACTATATGAATCTTGAATACACTTATACCGTACGCTATTCGCTAAATTTCCATGCACACATAATTCGCATATTTTACCATCTCGAATCATGTGCGCATTCGGACAGATCATTGCAAAATCAGATATTCTGACGACAAACGGGATGTTGTGTTTTGAAAGAGCAACGAGAACAGCAGGAGATAATTTTCGAAGATAATGTAACACAATCGCACAATCAGGTTTTTGTTCTTCAATAAGTTTTTCAAGAGACCGATACACTTCTTGAGAATAAAAAGAGCGTTCAAGTGTTTTAAACAACGAGGAAATGTTCCATGTTTGATCTTTGAAGTAGACTTCGTCACTCTTAGATAATGGTGATACAAAATATTTTGAATACTCTGTTTCAACATTTTTTGCATAGTGTATGGAAAATGGAATCACCGTGTGGCCGTGAGATGAGAGTAGGTCATGCAGATTAAACATATACCGTTCCGGTCCGCCGCTGATGAAATACCGATAGTTGATCACCAGAATTTTCATGCGTTTCCTTTATACCACTCGACAAATTTCCGGATTCCGTCATCTACCGTTACCGATGGAGCATAACCGAGCATTGTAGACGCCTTGGTGATATCTGCATAGGTAATTTCCACATCACCCGGCTGTGAGGGAAGGTATTTCATCTTCGCAGGAATGCCAGTGTGTTTTTCAATCGTCCGCACAAGATCGATCAACGAAATGGTTGTATGTTCGCCTAAATTGAAAACACCGTATCCTGTCAAATGGTCCTCCGCTAAAAGGATACCGGAAAGAATGTCATGAATATTTGTATAATCCCTACGGCTGGAACCGTCGCCGAACAGCGTAATTTCATTCCCCTGCATCACATGCCGAACAAACTGATGAATCGCCATTTCCGGACGCTGCCGCGGACCATAGACTGTAAAAAACCGAAGGCAAAAAATATCGAAGCGGTACAGGTGATGATAATTATAGCAAAGTAGTTCGCACGCCTTTTTGGTTGCGGCGTATGGTGAAATAGGATTATCCACAGAATCACTTTCCGAAAACGGAACTTTTGAATTATTCCCATAAACGGATGAAGAAGATGCAAAAACCATTTTTCTCACCCCGGCATTTTTCATCGCTTCCAGAACGGTAAGCGTTCCACGAACATTCACATCATAATACAATTCGGGAAATTGAATCGATGGTCTTACACCTGCACGTGCCGCCAAATGAACAACCACATCTATAGAATATGAACGAAACAGTTCGTCCAATAGCTGACGGTCGCGGATATCCCCCTCTGCCAATACGAACTGTTTATTCTGCAACATGCCAGCAATATTTTTCCGTTTGAGCGCAGGATCATAAAATTCATCGAAATTGTCGAGACAGATTACCCGGTCTCCCCGCTGCAGCAGCGCTTCGATAAGATGCGAACCGATAAATCCGGCACCGCCGGTCACAAGAATAGTTTTGCTCATATGCCATTAATACTTAAAGAAAAAATTTCGGATTCGACGAACATTGATTTTTTTCAGTGTTGCTTTTACCTCACCGCGGCGGATGATATTGCGAATATAATTAACTTTGTGCTGTATGTATGTTGACAGGAGGTGACGATAAATGGTGATATTACTTTTCTCTTGCTGTTGTTCATTTGATTGGTATTCCATTATGGAAAACACTCCATCTTGATGTTTCACTGCTGGCAGACGATAAGTTTTCCCATTCTTCTTTGCCAAAAGATATTCCCACAGTTCTAAATGCTTGAGAGAATAGTTTTTCCATGTCCACTGATCAACGGCATTGATGAGTGTTTTCCGCTCAAGAGCAAGACGATCGAATACA
>JALNZH010000342.1 GCA_023229405.1 Bacteroidota bacterium | reverse complement strand
GTTTGTCCCACGAGGAAAACAGTTAATCCGCGACTTAATTCCGAAAATATCGGATGTGTTTGATGCCATGAATGTTGTCAAATATAATCTTGGTATTTCAAAAGAAAAACCATTGTTGGATCGCTTTAGCTATATAGAAAAAGCGGAATATTGGGCGTTGATCTGGGGAACAATCGTTATGGGGTTAACCGGATGTATTCTCTGGTTCGATGTGACATTTATGAATATCATCGGAAAATCTTGGTGGGATGTTGCCCGGGTTGTGCACTATTATGAAGCGTGGCTGGCTACCCTCGCTATTATCGTCTGGCACTTCTATTTTATCATCTTCAATCCCGATGTCTATCCGATGAACCTGGCGTGGTGGAAGGGAACGATCTCGGAAGAGGAAATGGCCGACGAACATCCGCTGGAATTGCGAAAGATAAAGGAACAGGAAGTCTCCGAAGAAAAGGAAAAGCCGAAGGATAAGGACTCTCAATAAACGGAATCGAACGAATGATCACTCGCAACATTTTTATTGGGTTACTAATCGGCATCGGAATTATTGTGACCTCCCGGACTGTAGATGCTCAAGACAAAACCGAGTGTCTTGCCTGTCATACAGACAAAACGTTGACGATGGAAAAAAACGGGAAAACACGTCCATTGTTCGTCGATGAGAAAAAATTCGACAACTCAATTCATAAAGACCTAGAATGCATCTCTTGTCACGTAGGGTTCGATCCGAACAATCTTCCGCACACAGAGACCATTACACCGGTGCAGTGCGGCACGTGTCACGAAAACGAACAGGTCTTGTATAAACAATGCCGGCATGGACAGCAGGCAGCAAAAGGCGATCCGCTTGCTCCGCAGTGTTACGATTGCCACACCAAACACGAAATTCTTCCATCCTCAAATCCAAATTCAACCGTTGCACCGTTTAATGTTCCCTTTACGTGCGGGAAATGTCATAAAGAAGGTGCAGTCGTTTCACGGCAGCGTGCCGTTTCGCAGGATCATATCCTTGAGAACTATACAGAGAGTATTCACGGTGAAGGATTATTGAAGAAAGGACTTTCTGTTGCGGCGACATGCGCATCATGCCATACTCCGCATATGATCCGTCCGCATTCAGATCCGAAATCATCCATTCATCGGAAAAATATTGCCAAAACCTGTCAGAAGTGCCATTCGCAAATTGAAGCTGTGCATCGCAAAGTCATTAAAGGTGAATTGTGGGAAAAGGAAGCGAACGTTCTTCCTGCCTGCGTCGATTGTCACCAACCGCACAAAGCACGAAAAGTATTTTATGATCAGGGTATGGCGAACAAGGATTGTTTAACATGCCATGAGAAGAAGAATATCAAGGCGTCGAAGGATGGACGATCTTTGTTCGTGGATGTTTCGGAATATGCAGCGTCAAAACACGGTCCAAAAGTGGCCTGCAGCCAATGTCACAGCGAAGTACAATCGTCACACACGCGTCCATGCGACGCCATCACTAAAAAAGTAGATTGCGCTCAGTGTCATACCGAAACCGGCGAGCAATATAAATTGAGTACTCATGGTAAATTATTCACTGCTAACGATAAAAATGCGCCGACCTGTAAAGAATGTCACGGAACGCACGGTGTAAAAGGGAAGGGCGATCCGACATCACCGATTTTTGCAATCAACGTTCCCACCCTCTGTGCACGCTGCCATCAGGAAGGGAAAAAAGCTGCGGCTCGTTATAAAGGGGAAGAGCATAATATTATTAATCATTATGCGGAGAGTATTCACGGGAAAGGATTGTCGAAAAGCGGACTTACCGTAACAGCAAAATGTACCGATTGCCATACCTCGCATCGCGAACTGCCGAAATCGGATACTTCCTCCAGTGTTAATCCGAAAAATCTTCCGCGAACATGCGGAAAGTGCCATCACGGCATTGAAGAGAAATTTTCAAAGAGCATTCACTCGCGTCTTATATCGAAATCCGATAAGCCGCTCCCAGTCTGCAACGATTGTCATACGGCGCATACGATCAATCGCACCGATGCGCAGGGATTTAAACTCGGTGTAATGACCACGTGTGGAAAATGTCACGAAGATATTACGAAGACCTATTTTGATACATATCACGGGAAAGTGGCACAGTTGGGATACACCAAAACCGCCAAGTGTTATGATTGTCACGGGTCGCATGATATTCTTCCAACTGCAAATCCGGAATCGCACTTAAGCAGAAACAATGTTGTGCAAACATGTCAAAAGTGTCATCCGGGAGCCAACAGGCGGTTTGCAGGATACCTGACTCACGCAACCCACCATGATCCGGAAAAATATCCCATTCTGTTTTGGGTGTTCTGGGGAATGACATCACTCGTGGTTGGCACATTTGCCATCTTCGGTCTGCATACGATCTTATGGCTGCCCCGTGCATGGCAAATGAGAAAAGAGCACATCACCGTAGAACGCGAACATGCCAATGAACCTCAGTACCAGCGCTTCAGCAGGTTGAACAGGATTCTGCATATTGTGATGGTGGTCAGTTTCATTTCGCTAGCGTTGACCGGTATGACATTGAAGTTTTCATATACCACATGGGCAGGAGTCGTCTCACGGTTTTTCGGAGGATTCGAATCGGCAGGTTATGTGCACCGCGTCGCGGCAGTACTTTTGATCGGCATCTTTATTACGCATATCGTTGATCTCGTCCGAAGAAGGAAGAAGGAATTTGGAACATGGAAGAATCTGTTGTTCGGCAAGGATTCGCTGCTACCGATGAAAAAAGATCTCTTTGATATGATTGATTCTGTAAAATGGTTTATCGGCAAAGGCCCACGTCCGCAATATGGCAGGTGGACCTACTGGGAAAAGTTCGATTATTTTGCTGTGTTCTGGGGAGTGTTCGTGATCGGTTCTACCGGAGCGACGCTCTGGTTTCCGGAATTTTTTACCAACTTTTTGCCGGGGTGGGCGCTGAATGTTGCAACAATTATTCATAGCGATGAAGCGCTGCTGGCGACCGGATTTATTTTCACCATCCATTTCTTTAATACGCATTTACGTCCAGAAAAATTTCCGATGGATATCGTTGTCTTCTCCGGCCGTATGTCTGTTGAGGAATTGAAACGAGACAAGCCTGCGGAATATGCGGAGCATGTAAAAAACGGTACACTGGAGCAGCACCTTGTTGAACCGTATCAGCCGATAGTGATCCGGGCAATAAAAGTATTCGGCTGGACCGCATTAACGATCGGATTTAGTATTGTTATTTGGATCGTATATGCTATGGTGTTCAATTATCAATAAAAAGAAAAAGGATACACTCGATGCGTAGATTTATTCCAAAATCATTCTTTAATCCCATCAGCATGATTGGTGCTGCGATCGCGGGCATCAGCTTGTTCCTCGGTATTTTTCTAATGGTGCTCGACTATTTTGCCGGTGGAGGCAGGGCATACGTCGGTATTATTACATTTATTATTCTGCCGATGTTTTTGATTTTGGGACTGGCAATTACGATTGGCGGTATGATTCGCCAATGGTGGTTGCGTCGTCATGCACGGGGGATCGAATATCACTTCCCGGCTATCAATCTCAATGATCCCCACCATCGCACAGTGTTTGGTTTTGTTTCCGGTCTCGGATTATTGTTCCTCGTGTCTCTCGCCTTCGGTAGTTTTCAAATGTATGAATATACCGAGTCGGTCGAGTTTTGCGGTTTGACGTGTCATTCGGTGATGAAACCGGAATATACGGCGTATATGTATTCTCCTCATGCACGTGTCTCATGCGCAGAATGCCATGTCGGTTCCGGCGCGGATTGGTAC
>JALNZH010000341.1 GCA_023229405.1 Bacteroidota bacterium | reverse complement strand
TGCACCCAGACGATGGAGTCGTCACGCTGACGAAGTGTTTTGATCACAAAACTCCTGAATGCGGTCAGTCCGATTTGATCGGATTCGTCAAGATCGGTCAGTTCAAAATTAGGTTCTCCGGGAAACAGTGGATTAATCGTTCCATCCGGAAAGCGGTAATTGATACCGGATGTCGGGCTGCCATCCCCTTCTCCATAATCGGTTGTGCCGGGAACTCCGTCCACACCAACATCGTCATTGGTACCAAGCCAGTCTCCGTCATCATCAATGCCGTTGGTTTGGCTTTCATCGATCATTGGCTGACCATTCTTTTTATAATCACCGTCATTGTTAATGCCGTCCACATTGTTCGCCGGTGATTCCAAGAACTTGCACGCATTATAGTGCGTCGGCTTGTTCAGATATCCCAATCCGTTCTCATCCCAGAAATAGACAATACTGCGTGAAAAGACAGGGACAGGAATACCCGTTGCCCGATGAACAGTATCCATCGGAGAAATAAAATATGCTAAATCGTCTTTGTTTTCATCACCGCCAGCGCCGCCGGGTACACCCCCACCGACATCCACATCACCGTACATTCCGAAATACACCGTATCAAGATTTTTTCCGCTGAAGTTCTGTACAGTATAAACAAAGAAGATGCAGTTTTGTGCAAGAGAATTACTCCATTGCAATGCACGGCCTTCAATCTTCAATCCCAATCCCCGTTTTGATGAATCACTCGGAATCGGGAAATACGGAAATTCGTCGTTCGCATTATCATCCATTGCCCACAATACTTCAAGATCTGCATTCGGAACATCCTGCCGCAAATATCCGGGCCAAACGTATTGCCCTTTAATGGGATTGTACCACTGCGGCGACCAGCTGTCCGGTTTGCCATCGCCGTTTTTATCCGGTGCCGGATTCGACGCCATCACTTCCGACGACGGATCAACGTATCCGGTCGGAATGCTGTTCCATCCGTACACATGTTCATCAATCGGATTGATATCTCTGGCATCAACATCATTAATGGCATCTGAGGAAATGTGAATATTCCTTCCGTTGGTATCGGTAACAGCGGCAACTACAAACGGATTGAATTGGTAGATGTCCCCCAGACCCCGCCATACCATATTGTTCGTGTTTCTTAGCAAATTAATTCCGGGTGCAATTCCGCCATAGTCATAGATATTTCCAACAATCTGATTCCCGTTCATATTATACAATCGTGCATCGGTAAACGTGTTGGAAGTTTTTGCAACCCTGAACGCTGCAGCATCTTTCGACGAAGGTCCCGGCGATGCGGCCGGAGACATCATACGCATGTTCCTTGCTTGAGCTGTACGAATAGCCCATTCCAATTGCCGCCGTTCTGCAATCTCCCGTTCAGAAAATTGTGCAATCAGCATCGGACTGAACACGCAGCAGCTAATGACCAGTAAGCGAAAAATCATACACTCCCATACAGACTAAAAATTGAGCGAAATACCCATACGCACTTCCCGCGGCGACGAATATCGGAGCGGGTTTACATAAAATTCGGACATCGGACGAATGGCGGGAATGGTACCGGCGTTTTTGTCGATCGCCGCCCCTTCACCGTTTTTTCCCCGCAATGTGTACGTCGATCGTCCGGTATCGTCATAGACATCCGATTCATTAAGAGTATCGAACACGTTAAAGACCTTCATAAAAATTGTCATGATAAAATCGGTGAAGAAAAATTCTTTTTCCGCCATAAGATCGACCGTAGTCTGCGATGGCTTCCTGGCGGAATTTTGGTTGTATTCCACACCATTCTGGTTCGGTAGCGGCGTGTACGGTAGGCCGGTTCCCACTTTTCCGATGACACTCATACTCCAGTTCTTTACTTCTCCCATCACAATGGATCCGTTCAGCGTGTGCGTTTGGTCCCAATCCAAAAACCGGATCAACAGCTCACTAGACCGTCCGGATTCTTTATCGATGAAAAATGCATCCGCGCTAACATCATTCCCTTCGGATGACTGATAGGTATAATCTAGTGTTGCGCCGAAAAGATCGGCAGATGTTCGGCGTTTTACCAGTGAAAAGGTAACTCCTTTTATATTGGCGTAATCTTTATTCACGTACCGGGAAAAAGTTTCATTCTGGGAAATACGGATTGATTGCGTGGAGAACAAATCACGCACATCTTTATAAAATCCCGTGATGTTGAAGGCCACATTCTCTGCAATTTGCTGCTGCAGTCCGAATTCATAGGTAATAGTTTTCTGCGGATCGAGATTTGCATCGCCGAATACCGTGCTGGTGACACTGGCAGCGTATTCATAGTTTGGATTCGTATACAGATATTGCAGCTGGGGCATCTGAAAAAAATGACCGTAGGAAAAATGGATCCGTCCGCGGTCCGTAATTTCGTATGAAATTCCAAGTCGTGGACTAATCGTAATTTTTTCCGAGGCACGAATTTTTGAGCTTCGGGGATTATAGATATCGGCGACGTAATCAGAATTGGAAAAGAAATAGTCGAACCGAAGACTCACATTCATGACGAAACTATCAAATTCAAATTTGCTTTGTGCATACGCAGAATACTGATACGGAAATTTCGCATAGGATTCGTTGTCCTGCGTTGTCGGCGAAGGGATCGTCGCAACACTATATGTTGTCAGGTTCTTTATCACATTGATGTCTGTCTGGAACATTTGCCAGAATTTCGACTCAACACCAACCTTCACATCAATCGTTCTCGATATTTGTGAAAATGCGTCAGCTTTCACGCCGTACGTTTCTGCTCTCCGATCAAAATATTCATTCACCGCTCCGCCATAATAGAAGCCTACTTCACCGGAACGGAGGAGGTTTTCCTCCGGCTCGTAATGATCGTTGCCAAAATCTTTAAACCGGTAGCGTTGATTAAGATTGCGAGTATACGACAGTTTAATGGCGTACGAAGTCTGTTCGTCGATCAGATCGGCATACTGTAAAATGTGAAGAATGTCGTTATCGAATCTGTTCCCCAGTCCGTCCGGATTATATTTAAACGTATGCGAATAAATCTTGTACCGGGATTCATTAAAGACAACATCATAATTAATTTTTCCGGTAGCGGATGGTCGTATCGTTAGGCGGTTGGTGAGTGTGAGCGCGTTGTTTCTATTTATTGGAACGATTTCACCGTTGCCACTCATGGGAATGATCCAACCGCTGGTAAAATACCCCGGCCGGTCAGACGGGAGGTGCTGGCGGACGCCGTATAACCATCCTTTTTCGACATCGTTTCGCGCCGAAACAAAAAAAGCGACTTCGTTTCCCATAAAAGGAATCGGTCCACCAAACGTCCCTTCAATAACGAAATGGCTGAAAGGATTAAACTTCTTGATATTGAAAAAGATAGTATTGTGCGAACTCAACCTATCGCCAGTATAGAACGACAGCTGGCCGGAATACTGTTCTCCACCCTCCTTTAAACCTGTTTCCACCACACCGCTGAGCGCATTGCCGTATTCGGCATTAAATGTTCCTTGTACAACAGAAAGTTCCTGAACGGCATTCGTCGCTATCGAAAAATTGTTTGAATTCGTAAAGGGATTGTTCACCGATACTCCATTCACGGTATACGCAACTTCGTCGGACCGTCCTCCGCGAAAGTGCAGGTCACCGTCTTCATCTTGAATGACACCAGCCTGGGTTGTAAGAATGCCGGTGATGCTTTCCACCGGAAGTGCGCGGATTTGTCCGGCATCAACATTGGTTTGCGACGATGTTAGGTCCCGTCGAATCAACGGGCGTTCTGCCGTAACGATTACCGCATCTAGATCGACCGCTTCAGAAGATAACTT
>JALNZH010000340.1 GCA_023229405.1 Bacteroidota bacterium | reverse complement strand
TCGACATGGCCTTAAATAATTTTGTGCCGTCGGTCGGCAATCCCATAAAATCGCCGTTGGGTGTTCCGCCGAAGATGCTGCGCACAACAACTCTGTTCCCATCCTGCAGAATCTCCTGTGGTTCCCATTTCAAATCGGGGACTAGTTTCCAGAAAAATTGAATTTGACCGATTAGCGCTGCTTTTCCTTTTGTTTCTTTGGTACTAATAGACTGAAACTCATCTGCCAACAAATTCTCCATTGTTTTGGCAACATCGGTATGTGAGTTTACAGATAAACAATCCGTATAGAATGTTTTAACGAGAGATTTGCTATCGCTCATAGTATGTTCCTTTTATGATAAGATTGAATTGAAAATAACGATTCAAAATACTCTTATCATACTTGTTGGAAAAGGTACGTTTCCTCCATACGACAATACTTTTGCGCCGGTTGCGAGTGGAGCAAGACGAGGAATTATTGAAGGGAGTATATTTGCCTAAATTCGACGGGAGTTTGTTGTGTGTGTTTGCGGAAATATTTGATGAAATTGCTCGGCTCATCAAAACCAAGAGAAAACGAAATCTCTTTTATGCTATTTGATGTGTGGGATAATAACCGTTTCGACTCCAACAACACCCGTTCGTCGATCATCTGTTTCGGTGTTGTTCCAAGCATCGTAATGGTAGCATGGGTTAAGCGTTTTTCTGAAAGATGAAGTAATACTGAATACTCGGAGACTTTTTTTAACGTCAGAAACCGTTCATCCAGTAGATCTTTAAACAGCATTGTATACTCGAGATCCGTTCCTTTCGGCAATTCTTTCCCTCCCCGGCTGCGCTTTTGCCGTTCGGCAAGCAGCAAAACATTATGAAGCATATTTTTAATGATGCGATGCTGATTTTGATCGGCAGGCAGGTGAAGCTCGAAGTCGATTTGATCGAAGAGTGAAACAAATGCAGCGTATTGTTTTCCTAGCGGAATTGCAGCGGTTCCAAAAAGATCGTTATATGCCGTTATACTGCGAAGAAACCGTTTGTCGTCCTGCGTAATACAAAAAAAATCATCCGTAAAGATCAGTCCTCGACCTGCATAGAAAGATGATCGATCAAAAAGATGAACATTATCCTTGTTAATAAACAGCAGCGAATAAGGCAGAATTTTCACCGGTTGAAAATCAACGATATGCTTCGGACTGCACCGATCAAACAAAAAGATGTGATAGAAATTAGTGCGGTGAGGCGTATAGAGCAGCGCACCATACGTTTTCGTCAACGCAGCAAGATCGACTATCTCAATCTGCAGGGAATGATTTTTATTGAAAAGATATTTCTGTATTCCCGAGTTGACCAATACACTATTCCCATATCATGATTGCCGAAATAAGAAAACGGCACAGCCTCAATAAGAAGTGCGCCGCTTAAAAAATTATTTTTCACGGTGTACACCGAACGTGTATTTCGGGGGACATTTGTTCTTGCATTACATCATCTGAAACACCGCCACGGCAAGCAAAGCGCCGACAATCGGTGCAACCACAGGAATCCACGCATAGCCCCAATCGCTATCCCTTTTATTTGCGATCGGTAAAATAAAATGCATAATACGCGGACCTAAATCTCTTGCCGGATTTATTGCATATCCCGTCGGTCCGCCAAGCGATAAACCAATGCCGAGGACTAACAATGCCACCGGTAGTGCATCTAGCGCGCCTAAACTGTTTTGCGGTGCAACGATGTGCAATACGCCGGAGACTAAGACGAAAGTTCCGATCACTTCTGTAACAAAGTTATAGAGCGAACTGCGAATTTGCGGACCAGTGCAAAAGACAGCTAATTGCAGATCTTTGTTTTCCGTTACATCAAAATGTTGTTTGTAGGAAAGCCACACAAGCAATGCACCAAACATTGCCCCCAACATTTGAGCAAGAATGTACATTGGAACAATATCCCACGATACTTTTTGAGCAAACGCCAGCGCAATAGTGACGGCAGGATTAATATGCGCCCCGCTGACAGCGGCAACGGAATAGACTCCGACAAAAACACCCATTGCCCATCCAAAGGTGATCACAATCCATCCGCCGCCGTTTCCTTTTGTTTTGTTAAGAACAACATTAGCAACCACGCCGTCGCCTAAGATAATCAGGAGTGCCGTACCGATAAATTCGCCAAGAAAAGGTGTCATAGTATGTAAGTGTTGGTGAGTAAAAAAATAAGTTAGTGAAACCAATTCTTAAAAAGATTGTTTGGGAAGATAGTGTTTTGCCATCATCGAAAAATCTTCCACCTGCTGTTGGATCCATTGAACGTCCATGTGCAATTCTTTTGCCAGCAACGTTGCGACAGCAGGTGCAGATTCAATGGCGGCCTTCGCATCAAGCAATAATGCCCGTGTTCTCCGGCTCAGCGCATCCTCCACCGACATGCACATTTCGTTCCGTGCCCCCCAGACAAACTCCGCTTTAACGAACGGGAGGGACGGATGAATTTTTTCCCCGAGCACTGGATCGATTGTGATCATTGCGCGAATAGCTTTTTCATCGTAGCCATAATAATAGAGCGGAGTGTTAAAATCAACTTCTATCTTCCAGCCATGAATTTTTAGATGGTGTGTTGTGCAGGGCTTTTCTTCTATGCTGAAATGCTTCAGGGCAAGTTGCAAAACATCTTCCGACATTTTCCGGTAGGTGGTCCACTTCCCACCGACAATGCTGACGAGATTGGAATTTGAAATGGAAATATGATGTTCCCGTGATAATGCCGCCGTGGACTCTGCTTCATCTTTCACTAGCGGACGCAAACCAGCAAAGATACTGCGGATATCATGGAACAATGGCTTTTTTGTCAAATATTTTCCGATATGGTACATCACAAAATCAACTTCGTCATTCAGTGGCACGGGTTCTGCCGATACTGTATCGATCGGAGTATCCGTCGTGCCGATAATTGTTTTATTATGCCATGGAACAGCAAAGAGAACACGGTTATCATCGGTATGCGGAATCATAATGGCGGTTGCGGAAGGGAGAAACTCTCTATCGACAACAACGTGAATTCCTTGACTGAGCGTAACGATGGATTGTGCTTCGGCGTTATCCATTTTTAAAATGGAATCTGCAAACACACCAGTCGCATTAATCACCATTTTTGCTTTTACTTCATAAGATCTCTGTTCAATGTAGTCAGTAATTGCAACGCCGCAGATTTTCCCGTTCACTTTCAACAGCTGTTCAACGCTCATATAGTTGACAAGAACAGCACCATGTTCTGCGGCAGTCATTGCAAGATGAATTGCTAACCGTGCATCGTCAAACTGTCCGTCGTAATACAACACGCCCCCTTGTAAACCCTCCGTTTGCAGCGTTGGAGCACATTGAAGTGTTTCTTCAACCGATAACATTTGAGTGTGACCGAATCCCAAATCTCCCGCTAACCAATCATATGCTTTTAATCCCACACCGTAAAAAGGAGTTTCCCACCAGGTATAATTCGGAATGACAAATGATTGTTTTTTAACGAGGTGGGGAGCGTTTTGCAGCAGCAGACCACGTTCTTTTAATGCTTCTTTTACTAATGGAATATTTCCTTGCCGAAGATACCGGACGCCGCCGTGTACCAGCTTAGTGCTGCGCGATGATGTTCCTTTGGCAAAATCATGTTTTTCAACCAGTAGTGTCGATAATCCGCGTGATGCTGCATCAACCGCAATGCCTAAACCTGTTGCCCCTCCGCCGATGATACAGAGATCCCACTCTTTCTCGGATTGAATCCGGGAGATCATGTATTGACGATTAAAAGGATTTTTATTCACGGTACTTTTAATAAAGTCAGGATGCCCAGGCAATTGCC
>JALNZH010000339.1 GCA_023229405.1 Bacteroidota bacterium | reverse complement strand
TAGCTGGAGATTCATTGTCGAAATTTTCCGCAACAATACAATCTACCGGCAGCAGCAATTGAATGTCTTTTGCTTTCGCCTCGTCAATTAACGATTTTGCCAGTGCGATCTTGTCCTCTTCTAACAACGATTTTCCGATTTCCATTCCCTGCGCTTTAAAGAAGGTGAACATCATTCCGCCGCCGATCAGCAGCGCGTCCACTTTTCCCATCAAATTCTGAATCACATCGATCTTTCCAGAAATTTTTGCTCCGCCCATAATGGCCACATATGGTTTCACAGGAGTAGTGGTCGCTTTCACCAAATATGCCAGCTCTTTTTCCATAAGGAATCCCGCCACAGCTGGAAGGAATCGGGCGACGGCTTCGGTAGAGGCGTGAGCGCGATGCGCAGAACCGAATGCGTCATTCACATAGACATCGCCGTATTGTGCCAATTCTTTCCCCATCCGCTCCCTGTCTGCCGGCTCTTTCCCCGTCTCTTCTTTATGAAACCGGGTATTCTCCAGCATCAGAATCTCTCCCTGCCCCAGTGCATCGACCATTGTTTTGGTCTCGGTGCCAATTGCCGCGGGAGCTAGTTTCACCGGTTTTCCTAGCAATGATGATAGACGTTCCGCCACCGGTTTCATTTTATGTTTTCCGTCACTGTATGCTTTTGCGTCGAACGTTTTGCCGTCCTTCTCTGCTTTTTCATTCGCTTTCTGTGTATCCTTTTTCGGATCGCCCAGATGCGACATCAGCACGAGCGATTTTGGATGCTGTTCAAGAATATAGTTGATGGTGGGGAGCGCTGCTTTAATACGAATATCATCCTGAACTAAACCGTTTTTTAACGGCACATTAAAATCAACGCGCATCAATACCCGTTTTCCTTTAAGGTCGATATCTTTTACTGTTTTTTTATTCATCGTCATCTCGCTGTTCTGTGAAAGAAAAGGGCTGACACCGGGGAAACGGAATCAGCCCTTCCATTATTCGATCCCGGTCACTGATCGGAGCATGGACCGGACTTTGTTTATTTTGTAGTACCTGCCATTTTTCTCAGCAGATCGACAACTCGGTTTGAATAGCCCCACTCGTTGTCGTACCACGAAACAACTTTAAAGAATCTCTTTTCGCCTTTCAGATTATTCTGCACTGTTGCGAGAGAATCATAGATGGACGAACGGTCATCATGAATGAAATCGGTCGATACGACTTCTTCGTTGGCATATCCGAGAATACCTTTCAGGTATGTTTCGGATGCTTTTTTGAACAATGCATCAATCTCTTCAATGGAGGTGTCGCGTGTTGAGCGGAATGTCAGATCAACCACCGAAACATCAGCGGTCGGAACGCGGAACGACATACCGGTCAGTTTACCTTTGGTCTGCGGAAGCACTTCGCCCACCGCTTTTGCTGCACCCGTTGTAGAGGGAATGATATTGATTGCCGCTGCACGTCCGCCTCTCCAATCCTTCTTCGAAGGACCGTCCACTGTTTTTTGTGTTGCGGTGTAGGAATGGATGGTGGTCATCAAACCAGTTTCGATGCCGATTCCTTCTTTCAATAATACATGCACTACGGGAGCAAGGCAGTTGGTTGTGCACGATGCGTTGGAGACGATGGTATGTTTTGTTTCATCGTATTCATTGTCGTTCACACCCATGACGATTGTTTTTACATCACCTTTACCGGGAGCGGAGATAAGAACTTTTTTTGCTCCCCCGGCAATATGTCCTTTTGCTTTTTCAGAATCAGTGAACAATCCGGTCGATTCGATAACGATTTCAACACCGAGATCTTTCCACGGCAGTTGTGAAGGATCTTTCTGTGCCAAAACACATTTAATCTTGTGTCCATTCACTAGCAGAACATCGTCATGCTCCGCGGTAGCACTGCTCTTTTCGCTGCCAACCGTTCCTTTGAAATGACCATGAACGGAATCATATTTTAATTGATACGCAAAATAATTTGCCTCTGTGCTCACGTCGACAACTGCAACGATGTCAATTTCTTTACCTAAGACACCTTTTTCAACCATCGCGCTGATTACTTGACGGCCGATGCGGCCGAATCCGTTAATTCCAACTTTTATTGCCATAATATTCTATCCTTGTAAAATGTGCTGAAATTTTCCCTTTTGCAGATGAAATTTACCAAGATTTGGAGAGAGAAGCAAACATTGGATAATGATGCGGCTAACAAGGTCACGTCATGCTGATGCAAGTGAGTATGATGAAGTTGTTTCAAAATAACCTACGAGCTGCCTGAAGAATTTCGTGCCGCTACTCCGACCATATTTTTTCATTACTATGCGTAGTTGCCGTTCGAATAAACAAATACCCGAACTCAGCAAAGAAGCATCGGGCATTGCACTATTGTTCAAGAAAGAAACGCTTTGGCACTATTTGAGCAATTGCATTTTCTTTACTTTAATATTTTTTCCCGTCTGCAATTTATAGAAATATATTCCGCTGGAGAATCGACTGGCATCAATAGAAATGGAATAATACCCAGGGGTTTTAAATTCGTCAATAAGTACACCCATCTCCCTACCAACAATATCATGAAGCGAAAATCTTACTCGAGAAGCCTCCGGTAGTCCAAATGAAACAGTTGTGCTTGGATTAAAGGGATTTGGATAGTTTTGAGATAGTGAAAAGACGGAGGGTACACCGCCATGCTCCCTGTAGATGCCCACAACAGGATCTCCTGTCCCGAAAAGCAATGCATAGACAATTGGCTGCGGAGTGTTATTATGGATGGTTAACGTATCAAGATACAACTTTGCTGCGTCCGGTGTAAACGAGACGGAGATCATCAATGAATCATTTTTGTGTATGATGATGGGATATACGGTATCGGCAATCACAAAAGCACTGTTGTTACTCCAGAGGGAGTCGATCCGAACATTGCTGACTGGTGAAGCTTTAATCGTCAATGTACGGGTAGACGTTTGATGTATTTTGACATTTCCAAAACTGACCAATGAATTGGGAAGTTCTAGGAACGGAAGGGGTGAAGAACCGGACAAAGGAATTTGCAATAACGGAGTGTCCGAATTATTCACAATGAACAATGTATCCTTAAATGCACCAAACGTACCGGGAATAAAGAGAATGGAGACGATCATAGAATCATCCATTGACTCCAGTTTTCCGTTCTGCTGGTTGACAATAAAATATCCTGTTTTAGTATAGAGCGAATCTATCACTAGTGTATCGAACGAGCCATTCCTCAACTCGATTGTTCCGGTGACCGTATCGCCAATTCCACACATTCCAAAATTTATCATTTCTTTTTGAACGAATATTTTTGGTTCTGGAGCATTGATGATCGTAAATCCATTATTGAGTGTAATAGAATATTGATAATTGAAATTTACAAAATAGGCCAGCGATACAGAACGGCTTCCCGGTTGCGCATCCGGTGCAATCTCAACAGTCGCTGTTGCCGTCGTAGCATTTTGAATCATCGAACCAATGACATTCACTCCGCTGCCTGACATTGAAACTTCCACCCTGTTTCCGTACGGCGAACTTTGCCAGTTTGTACCACCGCCGGTTATCGTTACAGGAAAACTCTTTCCCCGGTTCCCACTCATCGGTGTAATGGAAACAATGTGCGGCAAGCTTGTAATGGTAAAACCATAATGTTTTATTATTTGGTTTGCTATTATTCCGCCCACATACTGCCGCACAGTCACATCCCTCGAAGTTGCAGCAGCGTTGCTGTCAATATCAACCAAACAGTGGATATGGGAAGAAGTTATTACCGTTATCTCTCTTGCACGAACTCCTCCGCTATCAAAAATCACCTGAATGCTGTCTCCCCCAATTTGCGACCAGGGAGTAT
>JALNZH010000338.1 GCA_023229405.1 Bacteroidota bacterium | reverse complement strand
ATAATAAACTTACCATTACACCGGCTCAAACGTGGAGCGGCACTGCAAGCAAATATACACGCGGCATTATTAATGCGTACGACACCGCCAACGGAAAAAAATTTATAAAGTGGATTATGATGCCGTTAAGTAAAAGGTACTATCAAGACAGTATCCATTTAATCCCAAATGGTCCTCGCAATCAAGTTATTCCTGTTTTACAAGCGTTAAGAGATTCCGGGCAAATTCAATTTGATGTTGATTCGTATTTAGGCAATGGTGGTAAATTGCTGGTTGTTGTTGCGGGAGGAGGACATGGGGGTATTTCAGATTTACCCGCAACTCCAAGAGACTATGAGGGATTAGTGTTTAGCGTGAAGGAAAAGAATTTCAGAAATTATCAGAACTTTTCAACATTAGACGGTATTTGGATTCTTGCACATGAATACGGACACACTCTTGGATTTGATCATTTTGCTTCAAGCACGTACGATCCGATGAACCCTACGCTTACAACTCTCTGGGGCGCTCATGTATATTCTCCGCCTCACTTCAATCCGCTATATAAAATATCACGGGGATGGATCTTGCCGAGTGATATTGTTGCTATAAAGAAGGATTCAGCATTTTCCCTTCCTCCAATTAATTCAATGCCTAACGTGGCCGCAGTAACCATGTATGGAGATGCCGGCTATGATAATTATTGGAATCACAGTGAGTATCTTTTGGTTGAATATAGAAAGAGAGAAGGATTTAATAGATTTTCAGGCGGCACCGGACCAACGTCGTTTACCGGAGGAGCACTAATTTGGCATATCTCAAATTATAAGCCTTTTGTAAGCACGTACGAACCCAATAAAACCGTTTCTTCTGCAATTGGATTAAAAATTAACAATTACACTGATTTTGTGCGAGATTTAGGGAAAGCAGAGGATTTTTATTATGTTGGGCACGACTCTATCGGATTGACAACTGCTCCAAATTCAAACTCTTCATTTAATTTACCCACAGGAATAAAACTCTCGGGGTATATAATTTCTAATAATCAACTTAATGTCTCGGCAAATTATTCTTTGGGAGCAGTTCCCCAATGGTCGCAAGTTATACATAAGAATATAACGGAAGTAAATTCAAATTTATCGGGGAAAGTTTTTTTTGATTTCGTCGGTGGACCATTAGGAGGACATTTTCAGATTTCAAATGGAACCGAAGTGCATGTGGCTCCCGGGATATCTTTTTACGTAGAACGTGTTACGGCAAATGCACAAACACAAAACTCGATAATATTTCGCGGAATTGGGTATGGCATTTATACCGAAAAGTGGGCTGGCATTACATTGCACCAAACAGATGCTTCAGGTCCTTCAAGCATTCAAAAATGTTTAATAAAAGATGCAGAAAAAGGAATTACGATACGACGTTCTCAATACTCCACCGACACTCTCGCTAATATTGAATTTCAAAATGTAAATACAGATTTTGATTTAGACAATTCAGAGAATTACATAATTAATAAATATCCCTACATGATTGGGAATTCCTATGATTCAATCAAAGTGAATGGCACATGGAAACTTCAATCAAACCAGAGTATTTCAATTCCAACTGGAATAAAGATGGTCGTTAATTCCGGATCAATATTTCAAATGTCCTCGGGATCGAACATTTTAGCATACGGTAATTTAAACGCCATCGGCACAAGTATGAACAGAATTATATTTACGCCAACATCCGGTTCAGGACCTGGCGCATGGGGTAACATCGTCTTCGATGGTAATGGTGCCGACCTTTCGAAGTTAGAGTTCTGTAAATTTGAAGGGGGCGGTGAAGTGCAGTGTCTGAACGGTGCCGATGTTTTTATTGACAGTTCTATTTTTAGGAGAATGAATAGGGCAGTGTATTTTAATAACTCTGCGCCGTGGATATTAAATAATAATGTCGATTCTGTTACACTTAGTCCAGTAGAAGGATATTCCAATTTTCAGAGTGTTTCTGCCTATGACAACATTGTAAGGCGTACCCAAACATCGAAAAATTACAACGGGCTGTATTTTGCTTCAACAAGTGGAAATATCATCAGAAACAAAATTGATGGATTTACTAGAGGGATGTATTTTAAATCCTATTCTAATCCATCGTTTAATAAAGGTGACGGGTCAACCCCCGAAAGTAATAATAGGATTATCAATAATACAACTGGAGTGTATGTACGTGATGAGAGTAATCCAAATCTTGGAGATGGCGATGAGGTATTAGGAAATAATGCTCTCTATAATAATCCTGATTATAATATTAATGCAGAATTAGGGAGCTATGTGCTTGCTGAGAATAACTTCTTTGGCTGTGGAAATTATAAAATTGGTTATGATCAAGATTCGTATGTCAGTGCAGAGTCCATGTTATCCGAAGATCCGTTTGGAGAAGAGCAATGTCAAAATAGCGTGGTTGAATTGCCGGAAGCGCAATTTGTAACGTCAATTCCGTCAGCATATTCTTTGAGTGTGAGAAATGAATACTTGTTGGGATTACGATTAAAGAAGCAAAAAAATATTTTGTCGTCTGTAGATCATTTTAAGTCAATGTATCTTTCTGGTAAAATACCAGGCGCTGCTTTGTCTCAATTAGCAACTCTATATAGCGATTCGATTGATTATGGCATATTTGATTTTTTTGAAAGCCAGCGAACCGGTATATCGAAAAATCAAAAACAGGTATTGTCAACCATTGCAAAACTCAATAACCGGCGAGGCGAATTAATAACTTCAAAAGCTCTCTACGATGAAATCATTACCCGTTATCCAAAATCGCACGAGGCAGACGATGCGAGATATCAAAAGTACTATATTGCGCTGCATCAGGAGAAGAACAAAGAAACCGCCTCACAACTACTCAGAGATCTTTTAGATCGATATTCCGCCGAGGAGACTGCTTCAGCGAAGTATTTATATGAAACGGCGGTTTTTGATATACCCGAAAGCGAAAAGAATCAAATGTCGGGGAAAACGATTCCGATCAAAAAAGCAACATCAACAGAATCAGCAGATATGGTTTTACATTTTGAACTATCAGCAAATTATCCTAATCCATTTAATCCGAAAACTAAAATCCGATATACTATCCCTGAACCTGGACTTGTCACTTTGACGGTGTATGATAATTTAGGGCGAACAATCGTAACTCTCGTCAATGAATATGCGTTGGTCGGAAAATATAGTGTTGAATTTGATGCACAAAAATATGCCAGCGGTATGTATTTTTACAAGATTATTAACGGCAACAATGTCGCAATTCGAAAAATGTTATTAATTAAATAATCTCACTATAGCAGCGCCGCACATTACTCACTGAGCGGCGTTGTTTTTTATAATCACGACACTGTTGTCCGATATTTACCCTTCCTAGTGTTAAAACTGTGTAGATATTCAACAGACTCAAAATCATTCTATCCGTAGAAACTTCCCCTTTTCTCTTTGTAAGAATCGAATTTTTTCCTTTCCTGTTTTTGCAAATAGGTGATCGATAAACGACTGTATTTCCATTGAATATTCATGGATTGTGCTATGGCACTATAATTGAGTGTCAGGTGTACATAATATATTAATTGTATGGAGTTTACTATGATCTCCGGAACTGTCGTTATTGCTACAGAAATTTGTAAAGGATGCGAACTCTGTATCGCTTCGTGTCCACAGGAAAGCCTCGGCCTCTCTTCATCGATCAATCGCAAGGGATATCGTTTTGCAACGCTCGTTCAGAACAACTGCACAGGATGTGTCAATTGTGCGCTTGTCTGCCCGGACTCCGCCATCACAGTCTACCGTGAAAAGAAAGCGGCAAAACGAATTCCCCAAACCGTCATTGCATCGCATGCTGTA
>JALNZH010000015.1 GCA_023229405.1 Bacteroidota bacterium | reverse complement strand
CTATCCGAATCACCAATGGATGGCGAGCCTGATAAAACATTAAAGTCCCCACCTGCATATACTGTTGATCCAGAGATGGCAAGTGCATAGACAATACCGTTCGCATTCGGATCCCAGCTTGTCGCAGCACCTGTGGATGCATCTATAGCCGCTATGTAATTCCTATCTTCACCTCCAATGGATGGCGAGCTATATGAAACAGCAAAGTCTCCACCTACATAGACTGTTGAACCAGAGATTGCAAGTGCATAAACATCACCATTCGCTTCCGGATTCCAGCTTGTTGCATTACCTGTTGATGTTTCTATGGCGGCAACGTAGTTTCTCCCTACCGTTCCACCAGCAAGAGCAGTGAACCTTCCGCCTGCATAAAGTATTGAACCAGAGAGTACAAGTGCATCAACTCTACTGTTCATATCCGGATTCCAGCTTGTCAGAGCCCCCGTTGATGCATTTATTGCTGCGAGACGATTTCTCGTCTGTCCGCCAACACTTATGAAATTTCCACCTGCATACACTGTTGAATCGGAGACTGCAAGAGCATTCACGCTGCCACCCGCATTCGGATCCCAACTTGTCGCAGAACCTGTTGAAGTATCTATTGCCGCAATACAATTTCTCGTCTGCCCGCCTACGGTTGTGAAACCTCCGCCGGCATACATTGTTGAACCGGAAAGTGCAAGAGCATTGACGGAGTTATTCGCATTCGGATTCCAACTTGTCGCATTGTTTGTGTTCGTATTTGCATCCAATGCTGCAATACAATTTCTTGTCTGTCCGCCAATGGTCGAAAACTCTCCACCCACATACACTGTTGAGCCGGAGGTTGCAAGAGCAATTACATTACCATTTGCATCTGGATTCCAATTTGTTATGCTGCCTGTTGATGCATTTATTGCTGCAATTTTATTTCTCGTTTGCCCCCCCATGCTAATAAAATACCCGCCAGCATATATTGTCGTGCTATCGGGTGAGACTGCAAGAGCAATGACGTACCAATTCGCATCCGGATTCCAACTTGCGACTGAACCTGTTGACGTATCGATGGCAGCAATACGATTTCTCGTCTGTACTCCCATGGTTGTGAAGATTCCGCCAGCATAAACATTTGACCCGGCAAGCGCTAAAGCCCAAACAGCGTTATCTGCATTCGGATTCCATGATTTTGCGTTACCTGTAGAAGCATCAAGAGCTGCGATGCGATTTCTTGTCTGCCCGCCTATAATCGTAAAATAGCCACCGGCATAAATAGTCGAACCATCCGGTGACATCACCAAAGCACGAACAGAATTGTCCGCATTCGGATTCCAACTATCTACACTTTTATCCGCATTAATGTGAGCAATGTAGTTTCGTACTACTCCACCTACAGAAGTAAAGTCACCGCTGATATACCAGCCACCACTTCTGTCTGATATAACTGCCAAAATATTTCCGTTTACATATGGAAAGCCCGATATCGTATTTCCTGTTGAACTATCTATGCCAACTCCGCGACCGGTATTAGGCCCAACATAGGTGAATCTGCCTCCAATGTAAATGAGGTTACTTGTAGAATCAAAAAGCACCGCTTTGACAATGTCATTCGTTACCGGAAGATTTTGCTGCACTGTTTGTGATGCAAGCGGCATGCTCATAATGGCGAGCACTAATCCAAAAAAGAACACGGCGTATTTCTGTGTCATAGCTTTCCCCTTTATTGGTGAATGTAATATTACCGTACGACTGAATTTTTTATTACTTTCGAATAACCGTATACCACTAATCGGCAGAAATAATCACCGCTTGAGACACTGGATGCGTTCCATTGTACTGAATAACTTCCTGTTTCTTTTATATTGTTCACCAGCATTGATACTTCTCTTCCAATTGCATCATATTCTTTTAATAATACGCTGCCGTTTACCGGTAATTGATATTTAAGTGTTGCTGAATGCTTAAAAGGATCGGGTATTGTTGCGAATGTCGAAATACTGACAGTGCCGTTCCGATTTCCTCTTCTATGGACATTGAATAACTGAACGCTCCTTTTCTTACAGTCATCTTAAAATCAGCTCACCCTATTTAAAATTGTTTCAGACTCTACTTAAGAATCTTTTAAAGGTTTTCTGTTTTACAATTCAATTTGTGACAATGTATTGCCGTTGAATGGGAAGTTGTATTCATAAAAATTGACAGAATAAAAATGACAATATGAACTGCATCATCACACACCGAACAATTATTTCATTTCTCACTTTTTATTCGTAATGGAAACAAATGAACATAGTAATCCCGATAAGGGATGCTTTTATCTTGAATGTAAAGAGTTTAATGTTCCGGCTGTGCCGGTGGATGGAAAGAGGGAAGATGTGTGTTCGGAATCAATGATCCCGGGAACCAATTCGCGGCATGCGCCAGCGAAAAATACTTATCTGTGGCATAACATACATGGAAATACAAATAGAATCAATCATAAATAGAAGCCATCTCTAAAAATGAATTTTACTGCAATTCTGTACGAAGACCCGAATGGTCGAGAGAGGAATCTCGTTTTATTACTTGAAGTCAAAACCGGGATTTCTCTACCGATAAAGTGGGATTGAAAAGACAACGACCAGGTATTTTTAAGATGGCTTCTACTAATCTTCCCTTACCGGTGCAAACAATTTTGAGTAACTGTTCTTGATGATGAAAAATAGTAATTCTTATTGGCATGCTGAGAAATATTCTTACCATAAAAATGATTAACGCGTTTCAATCACTGCTTGAATTTGCATGATATGATATCCGGAATATCTGATCATAAGAATTACCTTTGTTTGTCATCCAGTTATGGGATGTGAAACTAAGAAACGATAGATTAACGCCATGCGCGATCCCAATAAACGTCCACTTATGCGGACGTTTCATTCAAAATATGTCAAGAGTACTTGTGGCTCCCGTTACGCTCAACCCGTTGCTTTTCCTGACATTTCTCGGTACATACCTCCATCATCAATTGCCACTAAAAGTGAGAGTTTATGAACAATCATCCACAAAGAACTATTCCCAAGCTATTTGAACAGAGTTGTGCTTCATTTCCTTCCAACTATTTGTTTCGTGAAAAAAAACATGATGCGTACCTTGGAGTGACATACGCAGAGGCGAAAGAGAAAGTGTACTATTGTGCGGGGGGATTAATGAATCTGGGCATTCACAAAGGGGACCGCATTGCACTGATTTCGGAAGGAAGAAATGACTGGGTGATTGCCGAATTGGGAATATTATATGCTGGTGCAATTAATGTGCCGATCTCCGTTAAATTGGATGAACTCTCAGATCTAAAATTCCGCCTGCTGCATTCGGAGACGCGTCTTGTCATCGTTTCTGGCGGGCATGTCCATAAAATCCGCGCCATCGAAAACGATCTTCCCGAATTGGAAACTGTCATTATCCTGGATGGCGACCCACAGAGCGGGGACGAAACGACATTTGCTGCACTGTTGAAAAAAGGAAAAGAGTTTTGTCAATCGCATAGCAATCAATTGGCAGACCGTTGGCAGTCATTATCGGAAAGTGATCCCGCAAATATTTGTTACACTTCTGGAACGACGGCGGATCCGAAAGGAATTATTTTAACGCACCGAAACTATACGGCAAATGTCGAACAAGCGTCCGGTCTGCTCCCGATTCCACAGGAGTACTGTTCTTTATTGATTCTGCCGTGGGATCATTGTTTTGCTCACACCGCCGGAATTTATACACTGATGAAAAATGGTGCCAGCATGGCATCCGTGCAGATCGGGAAAACACCGTTTGAGACTTTAAAAAATGTTCCGGTGAATATACGGGAAACACAACCAACGTTTCTTTTAAGCGTTCCTGCACTAGCAAAGAATTTCAGAAAAAACATTGAAAAAGGAATTAAGGAAAAAGGGGGATTGATTGAGAAATTATTTCAGCGTGCTCTAACGCTGGGATACAAAATCAACGGCATTGGTTGGGACCGGGGAAAATATGGAAACGTCTGGGAGAAACTACAGTATAGAGTGCTCGATCACATCCTGTTGAAAAGGATTCGCGAAAGTTTCGGAGGGAGATTGAAATTTTTTATTGGAGGAGGCGCACTGCTGGATATTGAGCTTCAACGTTTTTTTTATGCGATCGGAATTCCAATGTTTCAGGGATATGGGTTGACAGAGGCGTCGCCGATTATTTCTGCCAATGTTCCTGTAAAACACAAACTTGGTTCGTCGGGGAGTATCGTTCCTAATCTTGAAGTGAAGATCTGTGACGAAAAGGGAAATTCTCTTCCGACCGGCACGCAAGGAGAAATTGTAATCCGCGGCGAGAATGTTATGGCCGGTTATTGGAAAAATGAAAAAGCGACAAGTCAGACGATCCGGAATGGATGGTTGCACACCGGCGATCTTGGATATCTTGATGTCGATAATTTTCTCTATGTTTTGGGACGGGAAAAAAGTCTATTAATCGGTCATGACGGTGAAAAATACAGTCCAGAAGGTATTGAGGAAGCATTGGTTGCAAATTCACCCTACATTGAACAAGCAATGCTATATAATAACCAATCGGTATATACAATTGCGTTGATTGTTCCGAATAAAGAACGGATCATCAATTATCTTCAAGAACATTCGCTCTCCCTTCATACTGATGAAGGTGAAAAGGCGGTGTTGATGTTGATTGAATCGGAAATCAAAGCGTATCGTTCAGGCGGCAACTATGCCGGTGAGTTTCCCGAACGGTGGATTCCGACGGCTGTAGGCATTCTTGGTGAAGGATTTACAGAACAAAATCATTTCCTTAACAGCACCTTAAAAATGGTCAGGGGTAAGATCACCGACTTCTATACGGAGAGAATAGATTTCCTCTTTACATCCGAAGGAAAAGACATCTTGAATCACCAAAATCGGAATATTATCAAACGTATGATTATTGATATGTAGTTGAATGGATGTTTTTCTTCAATCAATCCTTGCAATCACGCAGGGATTTTTTTTATGGAAGTCGGATTTCCGAAAGAGTGCTTGAATATCGTTCCATTTTTTTCTTTTTTGCGTATACCTATTCTATGAAACGGTTGTATATATTTTTCATCCTGTTGGTTCCGCTGTTTTCACAGCAACGTCCGTTCTTCGACCGTTCCACGGCATTAAACGTTCCGAAGCAAACGGGAAATTATGGCGTCTCCGTTGTTGATTTCAACAATGATGGCTGGGAAGATATTTTTATTGCCAACGTTCCATATACAGCAAATGGTGATACCTCATATTGTGTGTTGTTAAAAAATAATCTGGGCGAAAACTTTACAAATGTTGCTACCTCTTCTGGTATTCGTCTCTACGGCAGTTATAAATGTGGAGTATGGGGAGATGTGAACAACGATGGATACGCGGACCTTTTTATGGCTGAAGCGTTTCAGAATGGACGCTCCCATCTGTTTATCAATAACAAGGATGGAACATTTAAGGATATGGGCAATTCTACAGGAATTGATTATTCGGCGATGGCATCAACCGCTGTATTCGGTGATTTCGATAATGACGGCAAACTCGATCTATTTATAACAACCGAATATCCGGAATTCGATCTGCTCTATCATAATACGTCCAGTAAGGATAGTATCTCATTTCAAGATGTTTCATCGACAGCCGGCATCGGTGGATTCTCCAGTTTAGTACCGATGCAAGTAACATGTAGTGATATCGATCATGATGGAGATCTGGATTTGTATGTCGTTCATGATGGATATTTTCCCAGCACATTGTTCCGTAATAACGGAGACGGCACATTTACTGATGTTTCTTTCCAGACTGGACTAAACGATTACGGCGCCGGAAATTGCATGGGTTTGTATTGGAAAGACTTTGATTTCGACGGTTGGGACGAGGTGTATGTTTCACGAATTGGAAAAGCGGGATTATATAAGAGGCAATTGAACGGGAAATACAAAAACATAGCTGACTCAGTCGGTGCTGAACTCAATGGAATGTCGTGGGGGATAGTATGGGAAGATTATGATAACGATGGGGATGACGATATCTTCACAGTGAATAGTTTTGGTTTTAATAGTGTTCGCAGTCTCTACTATGAAAATGTGTCTGGAATGTTTATTGAAAAAGGAACTGACTATGGCTTGAATTTCCCGAATGACTTTTATGGATTGGCGTACGGAGATTTTAATAATGATGGATATCTCGATCTTGTCGCATCGGCAACGGACGGGAATAATAAATTATTAATCAATACAAAAAATCTTTCAGGTAATTGGTTGAAAGTATCACTTGCCGGAACAACGATCAATAGAATGGCAGTCGGCGCCTCTGTCCGAATTGTTGCGGGTGGTAAAATCCAAAGAAGAACAATTACCGCAGGGAATAGTTATGCTTCTCAAATGAGTCCCACATTACATTTTGGGCTTGGCACAATCCAATCCATTGACACACTCGAGATTATTTGGAAGAAGGATATTCGTCAGACATTCACAAATGTTACGGTGAACGAACACTATCACGTACTTCAGGGAAATACACTTGTTACTTCTCTGCATCCGATTGAAAGGGAAGTGGTCCCAACACAAGTTACGTTATTGCAAAATTTCCCCAATCCTTTTAATCCCTCAACCACCATCGAATATGTTCTTCCACAGGTATCATTCGTATCACTGAATATTTACGATATGTTGGGACGCATTCTTGGCACCCCGGTACATTCGGTTCAGCAACAGGGGAAACATTCAATTCAGTTCGATGCTTCGACATTTCCAAGCGGAACGTATGTGTACCGGTTGCAGACACATAAACAGACTGAAATACGGAAAATGATAGTTGTAAAATGATGGAAACGCTGAGTGAATTGCACTTTTTGGAAACTGCAAACGAATTATAGAGGAATTAATAGGTTACCGTTCTTTAAATCTCTATCTTGAAACTGTAAGAAGATAGTCTTTTTACCACATCAAGAGGAGTACAGAGTGAAATTATACGTAGGAAATTTGGATCGGGAAGTAACAAAAGAAAATTTACAGGAGGCATTTCAAACGTTCGGTGAATTGGGCGAAGTAACAGTGATTCGTGACCGTTCGAATAATGTGTCCAAAGGTTTCGGGTTTGTAGAACTCCTGAAAAAGGAAGAAGCGGAAGCAGCTATTGCTGCATTGCATGGAAAAGAGTTCATGGGACGATCCATGGATGTAAATGAAGCTCGGCCGAAGACAGAAAGTTCATCCCGTGGCGGCGGTCGTCGTCGTTATTAAAAAATAGGTAATATTGGTAAGAATTATCATCCCGCGTTTAGCGGGATTTTTTTTAATCCATACTCATGCTTCTTTTCTTGAGCCGACATGGTATAAAGATTTGGTCGGCATTCCTTCGGAACCCCGTCAAGAAAAGAAGCAATAAGTTTTTCTCTTGTATGATTTATTTTGGACAAGTATGATCCATACTCTAATGTAAACGCCAGTATTGATTTTGCCAACTGCAAAAAAATTGAATCTTTGAGTTTCAAAGAATATATTGGGAGTAAAATTCGGACTATTTTATCAACAATCAGAGACTAAACCGATGAGCATCAATCACCGTTATACGTTTGTTCTGTTCTGTTGTATTGTCGTTTCGTTAGCAGCGGAAGCGAAACATTCGGTCGCCCGTGAGTGGAACGAAGCGATGATGAAAGCAATTCGAAAGGATTATGCCCGTCCGCCGATACAGGCGCGGAATCTTTTCCATGTTTCAATTGCGATGTATGATGCATGGGCAGCGTTCGACGCGGTTGCAAAAACGTTTTTTCTCGGGAAAACCTTCGGAGGGTATACATGTTCGTTTAATGGAATCAACACTCCCGCCAATGTCCAGTCCGCTCGTGAGCAGGCAATAAGTTATGCTGCGTACCGATTATTGAAGCACCGGTATCAGCGGTCACCGGCAGTGAAGGATGCGTATTCGCGATTTGATTCATTGTTTATGGCACTCGGGTACGACACATTGATCACCTCAACGGATTATTCGTCCGGTTCACCAGCAGCTCTGGGAAATTATATTGCGCAGCAATTGATTCAATTCGGAAATCAAGATGGATCTAACGAATTGTTTGATTATGGAAATGCGTTTTACAAACCGTTGAATCCCGCAATCGATCCGGTGAAGTTCGGCGATTCATCCATTACCGATCCGAACAGATGGCAACCGATTACTGTTGGAACATTCATCGACCAAAATGGAAATCCGATTCCAGTTAAAACACCGCCGTTTCTCTGCCCCGAGTGGGGGAATGTTACTCCTTTTGCAATGACGGCCAACGATCGTACCACATTCAAACGGGGCGGGAATGATTATGTCGTCTACCATGATCCCGGACCGCCGACAATGTTTGATACGTTGAATCCGATGAATGAAGCGACCGATTTGTACAAATGGACATTCTCACTCGTTTCCATCTGGCAATCGCATTTGGATCCTTCGGACAGTGTACTGTGGGATATTTCTCCTGCATCCGTTGGTAATGTGCACCAACTGCCGACAACCACCGAAGAGTTGAAGAATTTTTACAATCAAAAATCCGGCGGCGACATCGGGAAAGGACGCGCACTGAATCCTAAGACGGGGCAACCGTATTCACCGCAAATTGTACCGCGAGGAGATTATACGAGAGTGCTTGCGGAATTTTGGGCTGATGGACCTTCATCGGAAACACCTCCCGGACACTGGTTTACGATTCTGAATTATGTCAGCGATCATTCGTTGTTTCAAAAACGGTTTAAAGGTCAAGGTGCGATCATCGATGATCTTGAATGGGATGTGAAAGCATATTTCATCATGGGCGGTGCCACACATGATGCGGCAATCTCAGCGTGGGGCATTAAAGGATGGTACGATTATGTCCGACCGATTTCTGCAATCCGCTATATGACGGATCGTGGACAAAGTACGGATTCCACTCTTCCGAATTATTCCAAAAAAGGGATTCCGTTAATTCCGGGTTTGATTGAACTTGTGCAACCGGGCGATTCGCTTGCAGGTGAGGGGAATAAATATGTCGGGAAGATAAAATTGTACACCTGGCGCGGGCATTACCATATCAAAGATCCGAAGATCAATACAGCAGGAGTTGGATGGATTTTGGCGGGTGATTGGTGGCCGTACCAGCGACCATCGTTTGTTACGCCACCGTTTGCCGGATATATATCCGGACATTCGACATATTCCCGGACTGCGGCAGAAGTGATGACATTGTTGACTGGGGATGAATATTTTCCTGGTGGAATGGCGGAATTTGTTGCGAAGAAGAACGAATACCTTGTTTTTGAAGAGGGACCGAGTACAGATGTCAGTCTGCAATGGGCGACGTTCCGGGATGCTTCCGATCAGTGCAGCTTGTCGCGAATATGGGGCGGCATCCATCCTCCGGTTGATGATATTCCGGGAAGAAAGATTGGGATGAAGATTGCGCCGGCAGCGTTTACACTGGCCGAAAAATATTTTACTGGACAAGTGGTCAGTGCGCAGAAAGATCCGTCATCTGATCGTACTCTGCACGATTGGAAGCTATCACAAAATTATCCGAATCCGTTTAATCCTACTACAACGATTGCATTCGGGATTCAAAACAGTTCATTTGTTTCATTGAAAGTCTTCGATGTTGTCGGTCGCGAAGTGGCTACGGTGATCAACGAATTGATGTCAGCAGGAGCTTATACACGTCAGTGGAATGCTGAAAATATAACCAGCGGTGTTTATTTTTACCGTATCCAGGCAGGGAATTTCATTGAAACGAAAAAATGTATCGTAATGAAATAATATTAGCAGTGTAAAACAAATTTACTCCGATATAGTAATCCCATCAGTGAAACTGAACATCATGGACAGTTTCATTGATGGCAGATTTATTCCTATCTTCGTTCATGGTATCTCTTCCAATAGACAGTATTCTTTCCGAACTCCAGTCAGTCCTGCGATTACATGCAAATGTTGTCTTATCAGCAGAACCCGGTGCGGGGAAAACGACGCGTGTTCCAGTGGCGTTGATGGATGAACCTTGGTTGCAGGGAAAAAAAGTGATCATGCTAGAACCGCGGCGTCTCGCGGCAATCCGTTCAGCGGAATATATGGCGGAACAGCGAAATGAACTTGTCGGTACTGCAATTGGTTACAGGATCCGCGGAGAAAATAAAATATCTGCAAAGACGAAACTGGAAGTGGTGACCGAAGGTATTCTCACGCGCATGATCCAGGACGATGCGTCGCTGGAAAATATTGGACTGATTATATTTGACGAATTCCATGAACGCAGCATTCATGCAGATCTCGGTCTGGCGCTTTCGCTCGATATCCAGCAGCATCTGCGGAATGATTTGAAGATACTGGTCATGTCCGCAACACTCGATGCTGCTGCCGTATCGGAATTGATGGGGAATGCACCATCACTCACGTGCCACGGTAGAAATTATCCTGTGGGTGTAACGTATCTTGCACAACCGAATCGTAGGAAGATAGAACCTGTTATTGCCAACACGGTTGTTAAAGCGCTTCGGGAACACGAAGGTGACATTCTCGTGTTTCTTCCGGGCCAACATGAAATTCGGACAACGGAATCGCTGCTTCGGCAAAAAGAGCTCCCACCTAATGTATTCATTCATTTACTCTACGGACAGACATCGTCTGCGCAGCAACGTTCTGCCCTGCAGCCTGCAAAAAACAATCAACGGAAAATTATTCTTTCCACAAATATTGCTGAAACCAGTTTGACGATTGACGGCGTACGGATTGTTATTGATTCCGGTCTCATGCGCACATCCACATTCGATGCACGCCGAGGAATGTCCGGATTAGTCACTGTCCCGGTTTCGAAAGCATCGGCAGAGCAGCGGAAAGGGAGAGCGGGACGCCAGAATTCCGGTCATTGTTATCGGTTGTGGACAGAAGCAGAACAACAGATGTTAACGCCGTTTTCTAAACCGGAGATAGTAGTTACCGATCTTGCTCCGCTAGCGATGGAACTGGCGTTATGGGGGGACGGTAAAGGGTCAACACTTCGTTTTCTCGATCCTCCGCCGGCTGCCTATCTTACGCAAGCTCGAACGCTGTTACACTATCTCGGAGCGTTGGATGATTCCGGAAATCTTACTGCTCATGGAACAGTGATGGGAAAACTTTCAATCCATCCTCGTTACGCTCATATGCTGTTGAAAGGTAAAGAAATGGAATGCGGGGAAACGGCGTGTGAAATTGCAGCGCTGCTTGATGAACGGGATGTCCTGCGTGGAACGATGGGAGCGGATATCGATTTGTCTTCTCGCTATTCGGCGTTCTGTCTAAATAAGATCGACGATCGGTTTGCATTTCAGCGGATTAAAGAACAGTCCGATCGTTTGAAAAAAATGGTTGGTCTGACAGCCAATCACCAAAACCCGAAGGAAAATAAAAAAAAACTGAGTGGCGATCGCCATATAGGAATTCTTCTTGCTCTGGCGTATCCCGAACGAATTGCGAAAAGGAAATACGAACAAAAATACCAGCTTTCGGGAAACACTGTCGCGTCACTTCCCAAAGGGAGTATGCTCTCCAGAGAGGAATATCTCGCTGTCGGGGATGTTGATGGCGCCGGGAGTGATGTGCGAATATTTCTGGCTGAAGCGGTAACGGAACAAGAACTCCGTTCAACGTTTGCGGATCAGATTGTTATGCGGGAAAGTGTTGTATGGGATGAAAAAAGCGAAGCAATCTCTGCGCGGACTGTCACCATGCTAGGAGCGGTTGAACTCTCTGAAAAAGCTTTTCATTCTACAGCAGATCGGACGATACCGCTTGTGATTGAAGCAATACGGCGATATGGTTTGACTGTACTGCCGTGGACTAAAGAGACTGAATCGATTATCACTCGTAGTGAATGGCTCCGCAAAAATTCTCTCGTTCATGATTGGACGGATTTGTCGAAAGAATCATTATTCGGTCACTTGGAATTGTGGCTTGCACCATTTCTCGATGGAGTTGTGCGTAAAAATCATTTCGCCAAATTGGATATGAACGGGATTATTCGTTCGATGTTTACATATCAGCAACAACATGAGTTGGAACGACTCGCACCGACGCATATTACCGTTCCGACAGGCTCGAATATTCCGCTCGATTATTTGAATGACCCGCCGATTTTGGCAGTACGACTACAGGAAATGTTCGGTGAAATAAATACACCCACTGTTGGCGGGGGAAGAATTAAAGTTCTTTTACATTTATTATCGCCTGCTCGACGACCGCTTGCGGTAACGCAGGATTTGCCGAGCTTTTGGAAAAATGCTTATGTGCAGGTCCGGAAAGATATGCGGGGGGAATATCCGAAACATTACTGGCCGGATGATCCGCTGTTGGCTGAACCGACAAGAAAAATAAAACGAACAATGGGAGGAAAGGTGCAATGAAACTCCGTTCTTTATCTGATCTTAAACAAATTCTTCCGGAGTCCGAAAGAAATGCTCTTAAAATAAATATTCCGGCACACACAACGGAACATTCTGGAAAAGGGAAAATAGTTCGGGTCTCGCTTGAAACGGCTGGACGAAAAGGGAAGAGCGTTACTGTCGTTACCGGCTTACAGCATAATCCTGAAACGCTGGAAGATATTGCGAGAATCTTAAAACAACATTGTGGAGCGGGTGGAACAGTGAAAGATGGAGTGATTGAAATTCAAGGCGATCAACGGGAAAATATTTCGAAGAAATTACGCGCGATGGAGTATGTGGTGCGGTAAAAAAAAAATTGACTCACGTTACGCAAAACAAGAAAAACGGTCATGGTGAGCAAGGCGCAGGCTAAGATAGTTACGTCATCCTTCTGCCGAAGGCATCCCTATCGGGAGACGCATACTTTCCCGCAGGGATTCCTTCGGAACAATCAGCAAAGGATTTGCTCAGGATAACCGTGTTTCTGCGCCGCGTCGAACCATTTTTACCTTTTGCGTAACATCAGTAATTGAATCATATTACTGCAAACGTTTGAATGTATACCCCTTCTCTTTTAGTCTGCCGATTATTGTTCCCAGTTGCGTATAAAATTTATCTGTACGATGGGCATGTGTTCCGATATGCGAAAGAAGAATGAATCCATTCAAACCGTTTGTTGAAAGAGACTCATAGCGAAAAATACGGCCAACGATTGAATCGGAAGAAAGAAAATTTGACATCTCCGGCGTCGTATAGTCGGCATTGGACGAAGTGCCAGAAGAAAAATTGATTACTGTCAGTCCGTATTCATCTGCCCAATTAGCAATTGTTTGGTTATGCCATTCAAACGGCGGAAGAAAAAATCGGGCGGCAGATGGGGATATCCCGAATTTCGCCATAGACGCGTAATTGCCAATAAGGTCCTCTCGGAATCGATTCTGATCGATCAACAGAGAATCTCTTTTCTCCCACGATGCATACAACAGATGTTTATCTGAATGTGCTCCAAGATAATGTCCGTCTTGCAATAATCGATTGATGAGCGGAGAAAACTGTTCCGTCCGATAAAAATCCCCGGTAAAGAAGAAAGATCCCTGTACGGTATATTTCTTGAGAATATTGGCGATAAGTTCTCCGCCATCGGCGAATTCATGTCCGGTAAAAACCAAATAAATCTCTTTTTTCGTTGTATCAAACCGTACAATCGCACCATGCGACATGACGCGATGCGGCGGATCGTTCCTAAGTGAGCGTGAATTGTTTTCGGATTCGAGTGCTGAAAGCACCATCGTTAATCCGGCAGTGCCATCCATCGTCGGTTCATTATTAGTATAATCTCCCCAGTCATCATGGTAAACGGCGAGATCGGATTGGAATTGTGCATACGGATCGGATTTCGTCAATCGAATATATTTTTTATGCTGCTCAAAGATACTTGAACGCACGGGACCATCCACCAATCCGCCGGTAATCGGATATCCATATACATGCGTTAATGCGGAATGCGGATCAAGTGGAGTATCGCCAAACGCCGGCAAACCGACGATCATACTTGTGCCCCACGGGTTGCAGCCGAACAGCCAATCGCGCAGCGAGGCTTCCATCTCTCCATAACGGGAATCGGATGTGAGGGAACGGTATAAATACAATTGTGTGAGGAATGAGCTGACAAGATTGTTGGAACACCAGATAAACGGTATTCCGAATTGAAATGCATTCGATTTTCCTTTTAAATACACTCGTTCGATTCCCGTCTGAAGCAATTCAATAAACTCCCGACGGTGTTTGGGGGATTGTTGTGCGATAATGTAGTGTCCTAAATTGACGAAAGGATACCATTGATAATGCCGTGCTGTGTCCGCGCCGAACCAGGGTGTATATGGTTCCTCTTTTCCGAAACTCACTGCATCGTGAAGATACCCAGTCGAAGAATCGAGCGTATGTAATTGTGCGGACGCCAACTCCATATCATCTGTCCAATTATCCTCTTCATAAAAATATGGAGCGCGGCAGGGAGCTGTTTGTGCAACTCCAGGATTCTTCCGGGCAAAATCATATGCCTCCACCGACCGTTGCTTCAAAGCAGTAGAGTACTCCGGATAATATTTGTGCAAAAGATCAGATCCCAGTGCAAAGGCAGAGGAAAACTTTGCGACAGTCGAAGCTGCACCGGTTGTCCGATTTTTGTATTGGTACACTCCTTGCGGTTGCCCATTGATAAAATACACCGGACGTTCTTTCCCTTTACCATAAAAGACTGTGTCCTCGGTCGGCAGGCGAAATCCACGGTGGTCCCGATCGTCGGCAATTTGATTGAAATATATCTCTTTTGACGGATTCATTTTCATCAACCAGTCTAATCCCCACTTTGCTTCATCCAAAATATCGGGAATTCCATTTGATCCCGGATCGCCGGCTGCGCGGTAATAATCGTTGAATACGGTGGGATGTTGTTGGTACGCAAACAACATTTGATAAACAGCCGTGGCAGAGGTTGTTACGTATTGCAGATAATCAGCTGCATCGTGCCACCCTCCGGCAACATCAATATGGGTGGAATCGAGTGTGGGATGATAGATAATGAAACCGTCAGAAGTGTGACAGGAATCCCGAAGATAGGGATTATAAAAACTTCGTTGCTGACGCATATACTGCAGAAGGAAATCGGCTGTTCCGTCGTAAACATAATTACCGATTCGAAAAACAGGAGATCGGGTTCCTCCAGCGTTGATTAGATAGACTCCTTCACGTGTAAGGTTAGAAAAATCTAACCGAAACGTGGATGCAAATGCACCATATCTGCCGTACCTTACTACATTCGATGATGTTTGTACAAACTCACCGGAGAGCGCATCCAATATCTCAAATGATGATACGCTATCCATTTCTATCAGACTGACCAACACTGCGGTTTTTTGTGCATTTTGCTGGTATCCAATCTGATTCAACCGGATCCATCGCACTGAATCAGCCGGAAATGTGGTAGCGGTAAAGATGGAAAAGAAAAAAAAATATTTTTTCATTGTTTGACCTGGAAAAAATACTGAACTTTGTCAAAATGAACATTCCACAAGCTAAAAGCAAAATGAATTTGGCTGCAACAGAAAGATAAAGGAATCGCGAGAGTGAAACGCATAATCTTACTTTGTCTTCCACTATTCATATTTGCATGTCCGGTTCTGACGCAATTAACGGACATACCAGTGGAAGAACAAGTGCCAATGCTGGTAAAAGTGCTATCGTTTGATAAGAATGCGCCACTAAAGAAGGATGATGCTGTGGTGGGCATTCTGTATCAACACGATCGACCAGTGTCTAACACAGTTCAGCATGCGATCATGTCGTTGCGTGACTCTGCCGATGTTATGTTGTCCAATGGTACTGCAGTTCGGTTTATACCCATCGCGTTGGATGCAACGGGGAGGTGGAAGAAGAAAGCACGAGAGAAGAATACCGTTGCATTGATTGTTACTCAGGTCGACGATGTGTTTCTTCCAGAGATCTCCACATTCTGTCGGGAACAGCGCATCATTTCTATGACTACAGTTGCCCGATACGTGGAAGAGGGTATTTCTCTCGGGGTGGCATCGTCACGCGGGAAAAAAGTGCTTCTCGTAAATTTACCGGTCAGCCTCAGTGAAGGGGCGCAATTCAGTTCCCGTGTTTTGCAGATTGCAAAAATACTTCGATGAAAAAATTATTTTCCGAACGGTTTACTTCGACATTTCGCTTTCGATTATACATGCTCTTTTCGGGAGCGGTATTGTCGGTATCTCTGTTCATTTATTTCTATTTTCCTCATCAATTTAATGATCAGGCAATCGTTGCCGCGCGTTCCAAAGCAATGACTATTGCGGATATTTCCGCCTATAGTATTGCTCCCGCCATTTATTTTAACGATAGTGATGCCCTGCAGGAAGTTCTTTCAGCAACGCAGCGGAATAGTGAAATCCGGTACATCATCATCACCGATTATAAACAACATGTTGCCGCCGGATATAATGTCGAAATCGGCCTTCGGATGAATTATGATATTGCCTCTCATGATGGAACGTTGAGTAACGACCGGTCGACAGTCATGACAAGAGCGGTCATTCAGTTTAATAATCTGACGCTTGGGAATATTTATCTTGGGTTGTCGCTGGATAAGCTTGCCGAAGACGTTGCGGAAACGAAAAAAACAATCACCTTCATCAGCGGTATTATCCTGATTATCGGTCTTTTGGTGGTCTACATTGTTGCGCGTTTTCTTACGAAACCATTGGAGACAATGGCACAGACGTTCCATCAGATTGCACGGGGAGATTTTTCTCAGCATGTGCAAACCTCCGGATATGTTGAAATTAGCCAATTAGGCGAGGCGTTTAATCATATGGTGGACGATCTCGCGTCACTTCAGTCTGAGCTACGGTCGGTAAACCGCACTCTGGAAAATCGCATCAGCGAACGAACAACAGATCTGCAGCATGAGATCGTGCAACATAAAAAAACAGAAGTAGCGCTGCGGGAAAGCGAAGAACGGTTCCGTGCACTGGTTGAACTTTCACCGGACGCAATCGTCGTACTTTCTGATGGCACGTTTGCGTTCATCAATCCCTCCGCATTGTCGATGTTCCGCGTCTATTCTATCGAAAAGATGTCCGGCAGATCCTTACTCGAATTTCTGCATCCAGCGCAAGTAAATCTTTTCGAAGAATCGTTGAACAGGATTTTACACGGCAATATGGTAAACATATTTTCAGAATATGCTTTCGTCCGAAATGATGGAACTGAATTTATCGCCGAAGTAGCGGCAACTCGACTGATATTTCGCGGAAAGATCGCAGTGCAAATTGTTATCCGCGATATTTCGGAGCGCATCAGGAACGAGCGGAAAAAGATGGAACTAGAGCAGCAATTATTGCATGTCCAGAAAAAAGAGATCATCAGTACGCTGGCAAGCGGTTTGGCGCATGATATTTTGAATATTCTCGGTATCATCGGCACATCGATCAATAAGTTACTGTTTATGAAGATTGTGAACCAGGAATCGCTGTTGGAAAGCGCAGAGCAGATTTCAAAAGCATCCGAACGGGGAAAATCGCTCGTGCGCCAATTGTTGTCGTTTGCACGCAAATCGGAATTGAACTTCGATTCGGTCAGCATCAATACTATTGTCATGGAAATTACCTCCGTCATTCAGAGAACATTCCCCGTGACCATTGCAATTAAAATTGATCTCTCCAACGACCTGCCGCAGATCAGGGCGGACAATAATCAATTGCATCAGGCATTATTGAATCTTTGTTTGAATGCGCGTGATGCAATTCAGGAAACAGGAATGATTACCATCGCAACAACGGCATCGATTAAGCCTTCGTTGCCTGGCCTACAGGGAGATTACATTTGTGTGAGCGTCAGTGATGACGGCATCGGTATGAATGAAGAAATTCAACGGCGAATCTATGAACCGTTCTTTACGACGAAATCGGAAGGAACGGGCTCCGGACTTGGAATGGCAATGGTGAAAGGAATAATGGAAAACCATCGGGGATTTATCGAAATTGATTCTGCAGAAGGGAAGGGAACAACGTTCAGGCTGTTCTTTCCGGTGTAAAGAGAAAAAGCCCTGATGGGTCTACATCAAGGCTTCTCAGAAAAAATTATTGTCGAATTCTTTATCGGAATAACTCTACAACCCAATACGCAAAAGCACCGATCGCTGCCGAAGTGGGAATGGTTAATATCCATACAATGACAATATTTTTAACCACACCCCATCGTACGGCGGAAAGTCTTTTTGTTGCGCCGACACCCATAATGGAACCGGTGATTGTATGCGTCGTGCTGACTGGAATGCCGCCGACTGCTGTCCCTAATAACATTAACGCTCCAGCACTTTCAGCACAAAATCCATGTACCGGTTTCAAATGAGTGAGTTTTACACCCATCGTGCCGATCACTTTCCATCCGCCCATGAGCGTTCCCAATCCAATTGCAGTATGCGCGGAAAGAATGACCCATACTGGTACATACATCTCGCCGCCTTCGAAATAACCCGTTGAATAGAGCAAGATAGCAATAATACCCATTGTTTTCTGAGCATCGTTTGTTCCGTGTCCCAAACTGAATGCAGCAGAAGAAATTAATTGTCCGACTCTGAAGTATTTATCAATTTTACGCACATTCCATTTTCTGAAAATCCATGTAACGGCAATCATTAAAAAAAAACCGACGACAAAACCTATGAGCGGAGCAAGGAAAATGAACAACACCACTTTATTAATCCCGGCAAAATTCAGTGAAGCGATACCAGCTTTAAACATACCGGCACCGGCGAGTCCGCCGATCAGCGCATGAGAGACGCTGATCGGGAATCCGTAGTGGGTACACAGATGCGTCCAAATAACTGAACCAACTAATGCTGCAAGAATTAAGTCTGGGGTGACAATGTTGGGATCGATAATGCCTTTTCCGATTGTCGTAGCTACCGCTACTCCGAACCCGAAAGCTGCTATAAAATTAAAAAATGCCGCCCAGGCAACAGCCATTTTTGGAGACAATACGCGCGTAGAAACGATGGTTGCAATTGAATTTGCTGCATCATTCATACCATTCAAAAAATCAAATACTAACGCTACAAAAATAATAAAGATGACATAAAAATCCATTACTATTCCTTCACTCTCTTATGCGTTTTTGATCATGATCGATTCAAGCACGTTGGCAACATCTTCGCACTTGTCCGTGGCTGTTTCCAGTGTGACCAGGACTTCTTTTGTTTTAATTAATTCGATAGCATCCGATTCCTTTTCGAATAATTCTGCAATTGCCTGGTCGAAAATAGTGTCAGCATCATTTTCGTATTGGTTGATTTTGTGAAGGATCTTTCTTAATTCTTCAGCTCTGCGCGTATCGGTGATTAGCAATACACCCCTTTGAATTTCAATAGCACATTGATAGACAATTTCTGTCAAACGTTGTATATCTGCGGAATTCTTTTTGATTTTGTAAAGGAAAAATCGGTTGGCGCTTCCGTCGATTAAGTCAATAACATCATCCATCGCAGAAGCAAGAACGTGGATATCTTCTCTGTCGAGAGGAGTCACAAACGTACTGTTCAATTCTGTGAAAATTTCATGGGTGATCGTGTCAGCTTTGCGCTCTATTCCCTGGATTTTCATTACCGTCGTTTCCCGTTCACTTTTCGGCAATGAGGGTAATGTCCGCAGCGTATCGGCACCTTCCAGAATCGTAGTCGATAGTTTATCGAATAAATTAAAGAATTTATCATCGTGGGGGAGTAATGCTTGAATCAGTCTGTCGATACGCATAGGATTCTAATTTGGTTGTGGGTGATGGACAATTTTCTTGCGTAAACATAAACAAGATTGAAGTAAAAAGAAAGACCCAAAGTGTTAAGGAATTGTTACCAGTGATTTATTGGGAATTATTTTATATACTCAGGTACGAATTACTTCGAATATCCGCCTATCGGGAGATCACATGAATAAATCACGCCGCTCTTTTTTTCAAAGAACCGTATCACTTGTTGCTGCAAGTTCTATCTTTTCATCGATTCCGTCTTTTGCCTTCAATACACAGGGGACCAAAAAGATGAAAATGACCTTCCGTCCGTATACGCTGGAATTAAAACATGTGTTTACCGTCGCATCATTAAGTCGCACAACGACACCGGTGGTACTTGTGGAAATTGAATATGACGGTATTGTGGGATATGGCGAAGCTTCGATGCCTCCATATCTGGGTGAATCGCAAGAAAGTGTGATGGCATTTCTTAAACGAGTGGACATTTCAAAGTACGGCAATCCGTTCGATCTGGAATCGATTCTTGCTGATATCGATTCGCTGGCATTTCACAATACTGCCGCAAAAGCATCTGTCGATATCGCGTTGCATGATCTTGTAGGGAAATTGATCGGTCAGCCGTGGTATAATATTTGGGGATATGATAAAACAAAAGCGCCGAATACAACTTTTACCATTGGTATCGACAAAGCTAACGTTGTTCGCGAAAAAACTAAAGAAGCTGTCGGGTTTAAGATCTTGAAAGTAAAACTGGGAAAGGATAATGATAGAGAAATGATCGAATCTGTCCGGGCAGTAACTAATGTTCCACTAACGGCGGACCCGAACCAGGGGTGGAAGGACAAATTCTATGCACTGGATATGATTCATTGGCTGAAGGAACAAGGAGTGGTGTACATTGAACAGCCGATGGCAAAAGAACGGTATGATGATCATGCGTGGCTAACGGAACGAAGTCCTCTGCCGATTCTGGCGGACGAAAGTTGTCAGCGGTTGGCGGATATTGCGAGTGTTAAAGGGGCATACAGCGGCATCGTTATTAAGTTGATGAAATGCACAGGTATGCGGGAAGCGCACAAGATGATTACATTAGCACGGGCAAATAATATGAAGGTGATGTTCGGTTGTATGACGGAAACATCGTGCGCAATTTCGGCCGCGTCACATTTGTCGCCAATGGTGGATTGGGCTGATCTTGACGGTATGCTGTTGATTAAAAATGACGCATTTACTGGTACGATTGTGAAAGAAGGAAAACTGGTGCTGAGTGATGAACCTGGAATCGGCGTAAAGAAGATCGGTTAATCGTTGTTTCCGCTGAAGCCATAATCATCCATCATGGTTTCATTGTTTTTTGTAACTCCCACAGAAGAACCGCACTGGCGCTTGCCACATTGAGCGAATCCACTCCCGGACGCATCGGGATTGTGACAAATTCATCACAAAGTCCCAGCACCTCTGATGAAATTCCATGACCCTCCGCACCAAGAACAATACAGCACTTTTCAGCTTTCTTGGATTGTTGAATTTTCACACTGGAAGAATGCGGATGTGCGGCAATAAACCGAATTCCGCTTTCCTGCAATAAACGAATCTCTTCGGTAGTATTCCGGATATAAATAACCGGCAGTTGAAAGATATTTCCCATGGAATTTCGGACGGAACGTCGTAAATAGGGATCGCATGAAGAGGGCAACACCAGCAATGCATCCACGTTGAAGCAAACACAATTCCGAACGATCACACCCATATTTTCCGCATTGGTAATTCCATCCACCAGAACATAGAGAGAACGTTTGTTTTGCCGTTCCGTTAGATATCCGGCATGCAGTTGGTCCGGAACCGTTCCCAGACCCATAATTGATTGATGCAATTCATGCCCGACGATCGTTTCGAGAAGTTTTTTCTCCCCAAGATAAACGATAATTCCATTCCGGTTCGATTCAATCAATGAATGATGTTTGTCGAACCAATCTTGCGAAAGAAGAATGGACAGAACGGTTAACGAGCTCTCCAACAACCGCACAATCACTTTTTCCCCTTCGGCTACGAAGATGCCTTGCTGCAGATGTTCGATCGGACGCCGAAGCGTTTTAAAAGGTTCCAATACCGGAAGATCGAGTGATGTAATATGGTGTACGGCAGTGATCATGTTCTTTGAAGTATAGCAAAAGTTTGGTATTTTTGTTTATTAAAATATCAGTTTATTGATTCTTCAGCTTCTATCGAAAGGTTGTTCATTTCATGTTCGTTCGTACACGTTTCGCACCATCACCCACAGGATATCTTCATGTCGGCGGACTTCGCACCGCGTTATATGCATACCTTTTCGCAAAGCAACATCAAGGGACATTCATTCTTCGCATCGAAGATACCGATCAATCGCGCAAAGTGGAAGGGGCGACGGAAAAATTGATCGATGCACTCGAGTGGGCGGGCGTAGAGTTTGACGAAGGACCGGGGAAAGAGGGAGTGTACGGACCATATATCCAATCCCAACGTCTTCCAATCTATCATGAGCATGTGAAACAATTGGTTGACCAGGGGAAAGCGTACCATTGTTTCTGTACACCGGAACGTCTGGAACGTCTGAAAGCGGAGGGCGGAACTATGTACGACCGTCACTGCAGAAATATTTCTATGGACGAAGCACGCAGACGTGTATCAGCGGGTGAACCAAATGTTATCCGGATGAAAATTCCAGACGACGGAGAGCTTCAATTTCATGATGAAGTACGCGGAGATGTGTCAATTGCATTTTCAACGATCGATGATCAAGTCTTGTTGAAATCCGACGGTTTCCCGACATACCATCTTGCTGTTGTTGTCGATGATCATACCATGGCGGTGAGTCACGTTATTCGTGGAGAAGAATGGCTTCCCAGCACACCAAAACATATTCTGCTGTATCAATATTTCGGATGGGAAAAACCGAAGTTTGCGCACCTTCCGCTGTTGTTGAATCCCGACAAAAGTAAATTAAGCAAACGCCAGGGGGATGTAGCGGTGGAAGATTACCGTGCGAAAGGATATCTCAAAGACGCGTTGGTGAATTTTGTCGCATTTCTCGGTTGGAATCCTGGCGACGAACGGGAGATTTTTTCGATGGAAGAGTTAGTGAAAGAATTTTCCATTGAACGGGTCGGAAAAGCAGGTGCGGTTTTCAATATTGAAAAGTTGAATTGGATGAATCAGCAGCATATTAAATTGCAGTCGGAATCGAAATTGTTGCCGTTGATCAAACCGTTATTAAAATTAAAAGGATGGGATTCGTTTTCCGACGAATATCTGCAGCAAGTGATTGGTTTAATGAAAGAACGGGTGGTTGTCACGGATGATTTCGTCACTTCTTGCCCTTATTTCTATGAAGATCCGTTATCGTATGATGAAACTTCCAGAGCAAAAAATTGGAAACCCGAAACCACCGGGTATATTGCCAAACTCATTGAACGACTGCAAACGTTGGTCCTGTTCGATGCTGCCTCGGTTGAGACGGCGCTGCGTACCACGGCGGATGAATTTCAAGTTGGCGCCGGTAAACTGATACATCCGATGCGTCTGGCTGTCTCCGGTGCAGCAAATGGTCCGTCACTGTTTCATATGGCGGAAGTTCTGGGAAGGGAACGAGTTGTTCGCAGGATTCAGAAAGCATTGGAAATGTTACGATGAATTGCTGGATAAAGTTTTTGTCCGTCAGTGTCTTGGGTATTTCACAACAGAAATATTCTGTTTCCGAATTTTCCTGGTTAACAGGACAGTGGGAGATGCAGAAAGGTGAACGGCAAATGGAGAAAATGTGGCTGGAGCCTGCTGGCAATACAATGTTTTCCGTCAGCAGGACTGTGAAGAATTGAAAAACAATTGAACACGAATTTGTTACAGTAGAACAAGATTCCGTCGGCAATATTTATTTTTGCGCACAGCCATCGGAACAAGAGGGCGGCTCATTCCGACGTATTGTTTTGCAACAGATGTCCGTTGTCTTTGAGAACCTTCGGCATGATTTTCCGCAGCGGATCATCTATCGAAGAGTTTCGGAAGATTCATTGATTGCCCGCATTGAAGGCATGATCAATGGGGCAAAACGAAGCATTGACTTTCCCTACAGAAAAATCAAAAATTGATTCTCGATCCTTGCTTCGATATATTCAAACACTATGTCAAAATATACACTCGATATCATAAAATTGCATAACGCTGTTTTTTACGCGTATCACGGTGCCATGTCCGACGAACAAAGCCTCGGAGGTAAGTTTGAGATCGATGTCGAACTGCACTGTGATCTTACGGCAGCAAAACAAACGGACAATCTTGATGAGACAGTGAATTATGAAAAAGTGTATGCATTAATGAAATCGATCGTCATGGGAAAGAAATATTATCTGATCGAAGCGCTGGCGCATTCAATTGGTACCGGCATTATTGCGGCGTTTCCGAAGGTGCAGCAGACAATCGTTCGCGTCCGGAAACCCGGAGCGCCGGTACACGGAGTGGTGGATACGATTGAAGTACAAATAAAAACAGTACGGTAAACAATGAAACACACGGTCTATCTTGGTCTTGGTTCGAACGTCGGTCACAGAGTGGAATTTATCGCCGCTGCCATTCGCGGCATTACGGATTTTGAGAAGACGGTGGTTGATGCCGTATCGAACGTGTACGAAACGGAGCCAGTCGGGAATATTCCTCAGAGCGAATTTCTGAACTGCGCGCTCTCGGTCAGAACGGATCTGTCGGTAGAACAATTTCATGCTAAGATGAAATGGTTGGAAAAAGAAATCGGCAGAACCGACTCGGAACGATGGGGGCCGCGTGAGATCGACATCGATTTACTTTTTTTCGATTCGGTTGTCCTAAATACAGATGCCATCAGGCTTCCACATGCCGAACTGGTGAATAGAAAATTCGTCCTGCAGCCGTTATCCGATATCGCGCCGAAGATGGTGCACCCGGTCGTGCAGATAAATATAGAAGAATTAAACAACGAAACATCCGATCGACACGGTGTGGCGTATTCTGAAATGCACACATCACAATTGCTTGCATTGATCAATGATTCAATTACAAACCCGACCGTCTGACATACGCTATATCGCCATCGAAGGGGTTATCGGCGCTGGCAAAACGACGCTGGCAAAGATGATTACCGAGCGCCTTCAAGCAAAACTTGTTCTGGAAAAATTCGAAGAGAATCCGTTTCTTGCGAAATTTTACGAGGATCCGGAACACTATGCTTTTCAAACACAGATCTTTTTCCTGCTCAGCCGATATAAACAGCAGCAAGAGCTTTTTCAGGGTGATCTGTTCCATGAATTCCTGGTCTCGGATTATATTTTCGATAAGGACAAAATCTTTGCGTATCTCACATTGCAGGATGATGAACTAAAATTGTATGAATCACTAATTACAACCATTGAAAAGAATATTCCGACGCCGGATCTGGTGGTGTACTTGCAGTCCAGCGCGGACCGCTTGATGACAAACATCAAAAAACGGGGAAGAAGTTTTGAAGAAAACATGTCCGAAGAATATATCAAGGACCTGAATGAAGCGTATAATTATTTCTTCTTTCGTTATAAATCCGCGCCATTGCTCATTATCAATTCAACGGAGATAGATTTTGTGAATGAACCGGAAGATTTTGAAGATCTGCTCACGCAGATTCTGCGGAAGGATAAAGCTCCGGTGGAATACTATAATCCGAAAACCAAAGGAAAGTCGTGATGGTACGCTTCATCATTTGGATGATCATCGTTTTTTTCGCAGCGAAGATTCTCGGACTTGTGATGCGTGCCGTTCGCCTGATGTTCACGCCGAACAAAGATGTATTGAACCGCCGTACCGGTGCAGCGATTCATCGTTCTCATCCCATTGAAGATATCCCGTATGAGGAGATCAAAGACAAGCCATGAGGATGATAGAACGGTTCCTGAAACGGCTGTTGGTACAGCTCATCGGCCTCTTCCGATCTGGCAGAATGATCTCGCCTCGCGAACTCCCTATTAACAGGTTTAATAGAATTCTTATTGTTCGCCAACATGACCAGCTTGGTGACCTTCTGATAATAACACCGACGATCCGTGCAGTTCGTAAACGATTTCCCAACGCGTATATTGGCGTGGTTGTTCGTGAATATACTGTACCCGTCATATGGGACAATCCGCATGTAGATGAAATTATTGTCTTCTACGAAAAACTGAAAAAATGGAATGTGCAGATGTTCTCCCTTTTCTTAGACCAGTTGAGAAGAGATGGGGGGTATGATTGTGCCATAGTCCTGAATACAATTTCACGTTCCGTTTCTTCTGATATCATCGCCGTACTAAGTAAAGCGAAGTACATTATCGGTCCGAATCATCTGAAACTTGATTCCGATCTACCGGAAAAGATTTATAATGTGTTAACACCCCGGTCTTCACAACATCAATTGGAGATTGAACATAATCTGGATATCGTCAAAGCAATCGGCGTTCCTGCCGATGGGTACGAATACGATCTTTCGATTGATGAAGACGAACAGAGTGAAGCGAACAAAATCTATCAATCGCTTCATTTTTCTGGTAACGGATTAAAAATTGGCGTCCATTTTGGCACGTTGGATGAAACGCGCCGGTTTCCGTTGCCCAAACTTGCCAGGGTGATCGACTGGATTAAAACAAATACGGATTGTGAGGTAGTTCTGA
>JALNZH010000337.1 GCA_023229405.1 Bacteroidota bacterium | reverse complement strand
CAAAAACACGTGCTGTGGCAGTATTATATTTAATATCCATCACACTTAGATCTGATTTCTTAAAAGAATAGGTAAAACCAAAAAATTCAATCGCATTATCATCTGAACTAACATTCAATTGGAGTGAGAATAGTTCTTCGTTTTCAAAAGCAATAGTTCGAGGCAACGCTCTAAACATCTCGATTTTTTCGATACTTGAAATTGGAAAACGTATTGTAGCTATTTCTGCTTTTGATGTTGGTAATCCAAAACCGCGTGTATCTATTGCCTCTACAGTGCCGATAATTTTTTCTGGATCTAAAAGAGTTAAAAATGCGAAATCTCTATTTTTGTCATCGTCAATATCATTCCTCCCGCCTAACAATATTTCTTTGACACCATCATTATTAAGGTCTATTTGAATTGGACTAATAGTTCCAAAATGCCAATATGTTCCAATAAGATTCAATTGCTTATCAAAGCGGGCCAAGAAAATTGGTGAACGTCCGCAACCAACTGTTGCTAAAATATTTTCCTGCTCAGCGGAAGTTTTGAATGTGCTAATAAACGAAAAGCTGAAATTAACATCATAATGAATGTTTCGAAAGTTTAATGAAGTATCTGGTATTGAATATTCTGTTAGAGCATTCCCCGCACTTGAATATACTTTCAGGGTTGGTGATTTATTTCCTTCACCACTGAATACTAACGTAGTGAGAATTTCATTTTTTCCGTCATTATTAATGTCTGTAATTAACGTTCTTTTTGAAATATGTTGATGTTCTTGCTTTCTTGTTTCTTCTAATTCATCCGAAGGAGCAGACCATAATAGCTCATTGTTTTTATTATACACTTCAAGTTTATTATCAGGGCTATACCTATAATAGCTCGGATTATCATCAACCTTCTCGGTTGCACTGAACAACTGCCATCCCAGCAATGCAAAAAATCCGACCACAAACAGAGACATCGTAGAACTTACAATCGGATGCTGCTTTGCAAAATATGCTACTCTGCGAATAGGGGAGCGTTCAATCTCATAATTCGCGCGTATTTCCTGCAAAGGAGATGCCGTTTGTTGAATGAGAGATTTTTTAATACGTGCCGGCACAGAAGCGGAGGAGTTATCCTTCTTTTCTTCTTCAAGTGTGGCAAAGAATCCGGAGTACATATCTTCCATTCGCGCAGCCAATTCTCGGCAGCCGGCGCATTCGGCAAGATGTGCTTCAATTGTCTCTCGTTGCTGTACCGTGGTTTCATCATTCAGCACGTACAGTTCTAATATTTTTTGGTCGATGTGTTGCATTGTATATATAGTTAGGTGCAGGTATTTCTTTTTTCAGAATCCAACTTTAAATCCCCCTCCGCCTACGGCGGATCCCCCTTTACAAGGGGGAGTTTTAAATCCCCCCGATGCCTTCAGCATCGATCCCCTTTGTAAGGAGGAATTTAAAATTCCTCGATTTTTCATGCAGAACTTTAAGTTCCACAATTATTTTGCATCAGTTTTTAGTCCCCCTTTGTAAAGGGGGTGTCACGATTGTTTCCCAAATCGTGACGGGGGATTTATCAACTCCGCCGCAATTACCTCTCTGCACAATTTATAATAATACTCCAGCTTTGTTCTATGGAATTTTTTGTATTCATTCTTATTCAACTGTTGGAAGTGTTCCTTCAGCCCTTCAAATAGAGAATCCGCCGAGCCGTTCGTTTCATTTATTTTAGCAAGAAGCACAGAATGAATAGTATTGAAATATGCATCAATTGACTCTGGATTATATCTTACTTTCCCATTGTTACGTAATACTATGGATGATTTTACTTGGTTGATGCTTTTTTCAATGGTCTCGAGCGTCTCAATACGATGATCCTCTGCGCTGCTAGATGGTGTCTGCGGTGCCTGTTTTACAATAAACAATGCTCGAAATGTTAAAGCTAAGGAAATTATTGGCGTTATTCTGCAGTATTCATTCTGTTTGCGCACGCAGCGCGAAAACAGTGAGAGCAACTCAGGAATAAATTCATCTCCACGTACGTGCAATTGAAGCAATGAAAATAAAAAATCTATATCAGCAGTCGGGAGATGCTCATTCAATTCGCAATGAATGGGAGCAATGCATATTTCATCAAAGCGATCAATCTCTTCAAACGTTTTATGAGCCGCAATTGCCAATTTGATGTTGCGAATGATTTTGCCGAGACTCGGATCAAAATCCCGATATACATGCATAAGATTTTGATTAACTGCAGAAGATACCAATCGCCGGAAATGGACAAGAGTTTCTTTCTGCGAAAGAGCCTCGGGATCAAAATTAGAAAAATAAGTCTTGAAATGAATCAATTGCCCTTTATCATCGTGCTCAAAGAGTTCTGCAATACAATCGTATGCAAGATCACGTTCGTGTAAGCCTATATACTGCTTAATGCTGGGTGAATGAGAAAATTTTATCCGCAGAATGTTTGTTGCCAGTGCATGGGCGAAAGTGAGAAGAAACCGTTCGTGAACTGGGGTGAGAATGTTTTTGAGAAGAGCTGAAATAGCTTCGCACAATTTCTGGTAATATGTTTCTTCATTGGTGAGCATACAAGATATTCAAACGTAAAAATATACATTCTTTTTGTAAGAATATCTTTGTACGAATCGGTTTAAAAAAACGCACGGTGATCATAAGATCACCGTCGTATTCTCTACCTATTACCCAAGTGCAGACAACCATCGAATGGCATAAACAAATTAAAATTTCGCTGTGATCCCCGCGATTGGAGTGATTCCAAAATCCGGTTTTATATTCGTCGTGATCGTTCCATCGGCATTTGCTTTGTACGAATAGGACATCACATTATCTCTATTATACACATTCCACAAATCGATATACGCCGTTAACGCCCAGCCATTCAGGATGAACTGTTTGTCCACGCGAATATCCAATTTATGGTAATCGGGATATCGTGCTGAGTTCACCGCTCCATCGACAAGATAGAATACTCCCCCTTTTTTCACGACCCCAACAACTGGTGTATACGGATTTCCTGAAGCAAATTGAAACTTTGCACCAATCTGCCATCCTTCACCAATTTCCATTCCGGCTAGAAGATTGACGATATGCGGTCGATCATATTCAAAATCATATTCCGGTAATGTTGTTTTGTCCTGGCGTCTTGAAACCGAATAGGAATAGGAAGCACTTCCGACAAATCCATCGGTGAATTTTTTCTGAAGTGAAAATTCAATTCCGCGAGCATATCCGCTGCCAGTGTTGAGTAGAAGATTCGTGCTGTCCGGATCGACAATGACATCGTGAATATCTTTTTGATATGCTTCGATTGTTACACGAGTATCATCGGCAAGACGATGTTCAATCCCTGCAACATAATGGATCGCCTTACTGCTTTTTAAGGAAAGATTTCTCGGATCCGGAGAGATTTGATAACTTGCCGGAGTTTGGACAAATTTTCCCCATGCAAGATTGAACGATGTCGATTCAATAATTCTATACGAAAGTGCAAGCCTGGGACTAAGATCGTTCTCGTTAGTTAGTGCATACCGCTCGAATCGTAATCCTGCAGAAAGTGTCAGCGGTTGTATAATGTTGTATGATGACTGAAGATAGACAGCAGTTTTTGTTGTGGCATTCGGTTGAAACGAGATTGTTGTTGCCGGGATAATTGTTCCGGTACGAGTTGTGTCTTCCGGTGTCCAGGTGATGTTTTTAGAATCAATCGATTTCCCCATAACGCCAAGCTTTAGATCGAGTGCTGGAGAAAATTGGTACGTCAATTCGGATTTCACCATGAATTCACTTTCAAGAATATCTTCTCCGCGCAGCGAATGATTTGTTTGGGTCCCTTGATTTGTCGTCCAGCCGTTTCCGGTAGATGAAATTGTTGTCAGCACAAATGCCTTTTGAGAAACTAGTGATCGCCAGTTTAATCCGAATGCAGAACCGAAATCATCG
>JALNZH010000336.1 GCA_023229405.1 Bacteroidota bacterium | reverse complement strand
ATTCACTATGGAACCATCATCGATCCGGTTTCACGCGAAACAGTGGATTCTGTATTACTATCCGTATTTCGGAACCCGAATTCTTTTACCGGTGATGATGTTGTAGAGATCAGTTCGCATGGAGGATATTTTGTTTCACAGCGAATACTCACTCTTCTTTACCAGTCCGGTGCTCGGCCAGCCGGTCCTGGAGAATTTACACTGAGAGCTTTCCTTAATGGAAAGCTCGATCTTGCCCAGGCCGAAGCTGTTGCGGATATCATTCATTCAAAAACGGAAAAATCACACAAAGCTTCCATTGATCAGTTAAGTGGTAAACTTTCTTCGGCAGTAAAATCCTTGCGGGAAGAAATCCTCAACATCTGTTCACTGATGGAACTTGAGCTGGATTTTTCTCAAGAGGGAATAGAACTGACCGAAAAGAAAAATATTGTTAAAAAGCTGGAGAAGATTAAAGCATCAATTTTTTTGCTTTCAAAGAGTTACCAAGAAGGAAGGGTGATTAAAGAGGGAATTAAGGTGGCGTTGGTCGGTAAACCAAATGCTGGGAAGTCCAGTTTGTTGAACGCGATGTTGCAGGAGGAACGGGCTATTGTTAGTAATATTCCCGGTACGACCAGAGACACTATTGAAGAGAGTGTATTGTTGGATGGCGTGGAATTTATATTTCATGATACCGCAGGACTGCGGGATTCTACTGATTCGATTGAAATTGAAGGTATTAAAAGAACCTCCAGGGCAATTGATTCCTCCGATGTAATCCTGTTTTTGATTGATGGCTCTGAGGATGTATCGGATGAAGATACTTCATTATATAAGGATATTTCCCAAACATACAGCAGCTCTAAATCCATCGTTTGGGTTTTGAACAAACAAGATATTAAGAATCCCATTACCGATTTTTCAATATTAGCGAATCCTCTATGGATCTCGTGCAAGACACATTTTGGACTTGTCGATTTGAAGCGTCAACTGATAAAGGCAACAGTACCACACCATGACTCAACCGTCTCATCCATCACCATTACCAATGTAAGACATAAGGATGCCCTGGAACGTGCACTGTCATCGCTCGAGAATGCTATGAGTGCCGTCAATGAAGGATTGGGGGGGGACTTTGTTGCAGTAGATTTAAGGGCTGCGCTGAATTACCTAGGAGAGATAATTGGACTGACCACCCCCGATGACATTCTGAATAACATTTTTTCAAATTTCTGTATTGGGAAATAGAAGTAAGTCTTCTAATAGCTCAGATCTATCAGATGGCCGAATTGTTCCACGTGAAACATTATGCTAATTAATAAACCAAAGTTATATTACGATATTGTCATCGTTGGTGGTGGACATGCCGGTATCGAGGCGTCATTAGCCTCAGCCAGAATGGGATGCAAGGTTCTCATGATCTCATTGAAAGCAAATGCCATTGGAAGGATGTCCTGCAACCCGGCCATTGGAGGCACAGCGAAAGGACATCTTGTTCGGGAAATTGATGCTTTGGGTGGAGAGATGGGAAAGATCGCTGATGCAACCGGCATCCAATTTAAAATGCTGAACACTTCCAAGGGTCCTGCCGTATGGTCACCACGATGTCAGAATGATCGGGAGTGGTATTCCATTGATGCACAAAATAGAGTGTTGAATCAATCAGGACTGGATGTACTAGAAGACTCGGTTGCAGAAATTGTTGTTGACGGAAACACTCTTCGGGGAATTAAAACTTTTCTCGGTCATGATATTTCCTGCGTCTCTATGGTATTGTGTGCTGGTACATTTTTAAATGGATTGATGCATACCGGGGAAAAGAACCGGAACGGAGGAAGATTCGGTGAAGCACCGGCAAGGGGAGTAACAGAAAGTTTACACTCTTTGGGTTTCATTTCGGGAAGATTAAAAACCGGTACTCCTCCCAGAATAGATCTTAATAGCATCGATTTCTCTAAAACAGAAATTCAAAATAGTGACGATCCGCCGATTCCATTCTCCTATCATAATGTGCGTATCACAAATAAGTTGATTCCGATGTACCTCACGTATACGAATCACGCCACGCATAAAATTTTGGAAAAAGGATTTGATCGTTCACCGATGTTTACCGGAAGAATTAAAGGGGTCGGTCCACGCTATTGTCCTTCAATTGAAGATAAAGTATTTCGATTTGCTGAACGGGATCGTCATCAAATCTTTCTTGAACCTGAAGGGTATGATACGAATGTGGTGTATGTGAATGGCTTCTCTACAAGTTTGCCAGAAGAAATTCAGTATGAAGGAATACGATCAATTGTTGGACTTGAACAAGCAAAAATAATTCGTCCAGGGTATGCTGTGGAGTATGATTATTTTCCTCCGCATCAACTAAATCATTCACTAGAAACAAAACTTGTCTCTGGATTATTTCTTGCAGGTCAAATCAATGGAACATCCGGATATGAAGAAGCAGCGGGTCAAGGATTGATTGCCGGAATCAACGCGGCATTAAAAGTACAAAAAAGAAATCCGTTTGTGATACAGAGAAGCGAAGGATATATCGGCGTAATGGTGGATGATCTTATCAACAAATCAACAGATGAACCGTATCGCATGTTTACATCTCGTGCAGAATATCGTTTGTTGCTTCGGCAAGATAATGCAGATCGGCGATTAATGCGTGCGGGTAATGAGCTCGGATTAATCTCCGCAGAAATGATCGAACGTCTTGATGAAAAAGAAAAGATGGTTGAAGAAACTATTCAGTATCTTGAAAAAACAACCATCGCACCGGCAAAAATAAATCCATTGCTTGAAAGCAAAAACGAAGCAACGATTGCGGAGAATGATACTCTTTCCAAAATGCTCCGTCGAACAAATATCTCTTCGTATGATATTTCAGAAATAGTAGGTGATGAGACGATTAAAAAATATTTAGCCCGACATGATGTTTGTGAGCAAGTGGAGATCGACGTGAAGTATGCCGGGTATATTCACCGACAGAATGAACAGATCCATCGTTTTGCTAAGATGGAAGAATATCTCATCCCGGAAAATTTTGATTATACCCGTATTACATCGTTGAGCACAGAAGGGAAGGAGAAACTCCATCGTATTCGTCCTCGCTCCATCGGACAAGCATCACGAATCTCCGGTGTGACGAACTCTGATGTTTCTGTACTCGGCATATTTTTAAAACAACTCGAATCAAAATAGCGGTAGAACGGTGTGACACCGCGTCTTACAATAACGTTTCACGTGAAACAATGACCGACGAAGAACTCTGGCTCTATACTCTTTGCAAAAAAAACGGTGTCTCTATAACGGATATTGAATTGACCCGCCTTTCCCGGTTCAAACAACTGTTGTTGGATTGGAACAAAAAGATCAATCTCGTTTCCCGGAAGAACGAAGATATTGTCTGGAAAGGGCATATTACACTCTCGCTTTCTATGTTGTTTAAGATACGTTTTCGATCCGGAATGAATATTCTCGATCTGGGAACTGGCGGTGGTTTCCCCGGAATTCCGCTTGCAATTCTCCTTCCCGAATGTTCGTTTCTTCTCCTAGATTCCACCCTAAAGAAAGTTACTACAGTTCAGTCCATGGCCGATTCTTTGGGATTAACAAACGTAAAAACTATTTGGGGACGGGCAGAAGAACTTCAGCGACAACCGACATTTTCCCGAAAATTTGATGCCGTCGTTGCACGCTCCGTCAGCAATCTTAGCAATTTGCTGGAGTGGGGATTACCGTTCTTGAAACCATTCTCCGGTGAAAACATCGTTACAGAAAAAATTTCCATTGCTGTTCCATCATTGATTACATTTAAAGGGACGGAAATTGCCGGAGAAGAATTGGAAGCACAAAAAAGTTTTCCTTTGGTCTCTTTGAAGAGTGTTCCACTAATCTTCCCGGGAAGTGAAGAGTTTGATAATTTTGACAAAAAACTGATCATCGCCACAACACGTCAACACGCGAGGCCATAGTGGATACAAAAGAT
>JALNZH010000335.1 GCA_023229405.1 Bacteroidota bacterium | reverse complement strand
ACTTTAAAGCTGCCGAATCCGCGGATCTCGATATTCTTCCCGTCACGCAAGGAGGCGATCACAGTTTGGATGAAACCGTCTACGACCGCTTCGGTCTCAACTTTGGTTAACCCTGTTCCGGATGCTATTACGTCAACGATATCTGCTTTCGTCACGGCTGCTCTCCTTATTGTGATTGGTGGTACCGATACTGCACGATCGGTTGTTGCAACAATTCATTTTTCCATTGACTGATCTCGCTCTTCACTTCGCCGAAGATCATGTCGGACAACCGTTCCTTTTTCCGTTCTTTAATAACGCGCGGCGTTCCGTACACTTCCGCCAACTGCGCCGCAATCGTAATCGCATCCTGGTACGTTCCCAGGGTGTCGATCAATTTTAGTTCATACGCTTTACGTCCGGTGAAGACACGCCCGTCGGCATACCGTTTCACCAGCGATTTCTCCAGTTTCCGTTCTTCCGCCACTGTGGAAACAAACTGATCGTACACATCGTCGATCATTTCCTGAAAATATTTTTTATCCTCTTCATTCGGAGTGCGGAATGGCGAGCCGGCATCCTTCAATTTTCCACTTTTAATTGTCGTAGAAGTAACGCCAATTTTATCGAGCAGTTCATTTACATGCATAAACTGTGAAATCACACCGATGCTGCCAGTGATCGATCCCGGATTCGCAACAATTCTGCTAGCTCCCACCGCAATATAATATCCGCCGCTTGCTGCAACCGAACCCATGGAGACGACAATCGGTTTGCCGTACTCACGAGTTTTTTTTACTTCTTCATAAATTTCCTGACTGGCAGAAACGCCACCGCCCGGAGATTCAATGCGAAGCACAATCGCCCGAACCAACGTATTTTCTCTGAAACGCTTAATTTGTTGCACTACGCGTTCAGAACTTACAATAGGTTCATTCAACTCAACAAGCGCAATTGTGCCTGCTGTTCCAGATGAAACGTCTTCGGTGTCGTCATCGCTAAGAAAAGCTGCAAAAAAGAGGACAATACCAAGAAAGAAGATTGCGAGGAAACCAAATATCCCAACAAGCCATTTAGCCGTTTTACTCATAATTTTTCTGAAAGCAATCTTTGTAACTCGTTGATACTTATGCAATTATACGGAATACTCATTCAAATGTCAATGCATAACGACCCTCCTGCAAAGAAAAAGGGAGCTTTTCGCTCCCTTTTTTCATTTTGCAGTAATTTTTTCCGTTAACTGTGGCTCACTTTGGGTGGAAATATCTTGGAAATGATCACCGAAAGGATCAGGATGCTCAGTACGACCATCAGCGAATATTCTACCGGAATTTTTACAAAATCGACTGCCATCATCTTAACTCCTACAAACACTAGTATCACCGATAGGCCGTAATGCAGATAATGGAACAAACCCATGATGCCGGCAAGAGCAAAATACAACGCTCGCAGTCCGAGAATTGCAAAGACGTTGGAGGTATATACAATGAATGAATTGTTTGTAATCGCCAGGATTGCAGGAATGGAATCGACTGCGAAAATGACATCTGTTGTTTCAATGACCAGCAGAACGATAAACATCGGAGTCGCCACTTTCCTTTTGTCGATCTTCGTAAAAAAACGATCGCCGTGGTATTTGTTCGTCACCGGGAACCACCGTTTGAAAAGACGGATGACCGGATTTTTTTCAGGTTGCAGTTTTTTATCCTTCTGCAGCGACATATTAATTCCTGTGAAGATCAACAATGCGCCGAACATGTAGATCGTCCAATGAAAGGTGGTGATGAGTGAAACGCCGGCAAAAATAAATATTGCCCGGAGCACTAACGCACCGAGAATTCCCCAGAAGAGAACTTTATGCTGATACAGTGACGGGACTTGAAAATAGGTGAAGACCATCAGAAAGACAAAAACGTTGTCGACACTCAGCGATTTTTCAATCAAGTACCCGGTTAAAAATGCCAGTGCAGCATCTTTATTCGAATACACACTTCCGGGAGCCATCCAATCCCAATAATTATAGATCAGCGTGTTGAAGATCAACGCGCACACAATCCAGACTGCGCTCCAGGTAAGCGCTTCTTTCATCTTCACTTCATGCGCTTTTTTATGAAACACTCCCAGGTCGAGCGCCAGCATGGAAAGCACAAATCCGTTAAAGAGTACCCACATTAATATTGAACGATCCATTAGTTCCTTTATCGCGATGATGTGATGGAAGTCCTTCGTGCCAACCCGGTATTGTCAGATCGAAAGGGTCAAGCAGGATATCGTATCCAGTGCAATGGTAAAAAAGTAAATCAACTTGTTATTGTGAAACCTGACTCGGTCTTGAATACCGGTGATCGTTGAAATACTTGTCAAGGTTTTACAACTTGTACCTACTCAGCGTAAATTTTATTAGAAGCCGTCTCAACAATGCCTCATCGATATCATTTCGAATCCCGCCATATTTTTTCATCCTGTGCGGGATGAGAAACCTTGTTTCTCTTCTCAAAAACAAAAACGAGATTCCTCACTCGACCTTTTCCCCAAGGGACCACTTCGTGGCGGGTCTTCGTTCAGAATGGCGACGACATTCTATTGACTGATACCATCACTAAAAAGTTACGAGAATTTTTGCATCGCCTAAACAAGCATGTGTTGTACGGTACCCCAATCAACGAATCGATGAACCGTACACCATCGCTTCCAGCCGTGCAATACGTTCTTCCATCGGCGGATGTGTACTGAACAAATTCATGAACGAACCGCCGATCAGCGGATTAACGATGAACATGTGTGCTGTTGCCGGCGTTGCATGCATCGGAATCCGTTCCGCACTTGCGTGAAGTCTACGTAGCGCGCTTGCCAACGAAAGCGGATTTCCCGACATCTGCGCACCGGTCTCATCCGCCAGAAATTCGCGCGAACGTGAGATCGCCATCTGCACCAGCATCGCCGCAATCGGTGCGAGGATCATCATGACCATTCCGCTCAACGGACTTCCCCCCTCTTCGTCATCGGAGCTTCGTCCGCCGAAGATCATGGCCCATTGCGCCATGTGTGCCAGATAGCTGATTGCGCCGGCAAACGTTGCGGCGATTGTGCCAATAAGAATGTCCCGGTTTTTGATATGCGCCAGTTCATGTGAAATCACTCCGCGCAGTTCGTCGCGGGTAAGCAGTTTGCTGATCCCTTCCGTTACCGCCACTGCGGCATGGTTCGGACCGCGTCCGGTGGCGAATGCATTCGGCTGTTCTCCTTCAATCATGTACAGTTTCGGCATTGGAAGATTCCCTCGCTGGGTCAGTTCTTCGGTCATGCGAAACAGTTCCGATGCATCATTACGAGATAATTCCCGCGCACCGTACATTTTCAGGACGATCTTGTCGCTCCACCAATACGAAGCAAAATTCATCATGCCGGCAACAATCAACGCCAGCGTCATACCGTTTTGTCCCCCGAGCACTCCCCCAATCGTCACAAACAAGACGGTGAGAACACCCATTAATAGGAATGTTTTCATCGTATTCATAGTATTATCTCTCCAAAAATTTTAAAATTGTGACTAAGTTCACAATTGAGAACGTGTAAAATCAACCGAAAAGTTCCATTGCAAATTATACTTGTCCAATATGCAGTACCGATAAAAATGAAAAGAACGGCGGCAAACTCATAAAAAATTTTTAATGCGCGCGATGAATCCCGTTCGGTCATACCCGTTCATGACGCTCTTCGCACCATCAACAGTTTCATCATGATTTCAGACCACTTCAGTATCTCCCCCTTGGTAGGGGGAGAAAAAGCTCGCTCAATCCTCCTATATTTCGCTCCCTCCCACATCTCATCCAACACTGTAAAAAATGTAGGGGAGGGCTTACTTTTCTCAACGTAACATATCTTCCATATATCCACTCGTTTCGATAAATTTTTGTCAATACCTCACGTTACGCAAAACAAGAAAAACGGTCATGGTGAGCAAGGCGCAGGCTAAGATAGTTACGTCATCCTTCTGCCGAAGGCATCCCTATCGGGAGACG
>JALNZH010000334.1 GCA_023229405.1 Bacteroidota bacterium | reverse complement strand
AACGGCAATATCGCCCGTTCGCCGATACAGCATGTGTGGATCGGTGCGAACACCGGCGGTGGAGGCGGCGGAACAGGAAATCCGATGCTCAGTTGGTTCCCCTCTTCACCAAAGAAGGACGATTCCATCAGGATCACGATTTCCGGTGCGACACAGCATGGAAAACTCCATTGGGGTGTGAACAACAACGGCAGCAATTGGCAGCAGCCGAACCAGGTATATTTCCCCGCAAATTCTATTCTCTTTAATGGAACCGGACCGGCTGTTCAATCGCCGTTCATCTATAATTCATCGGACAGTACATTGAAGATCATTCTTGGACCGTTCAACAAACCGGATCAAAGCGTCAACACGATCGCGTTCGTCATCAACTATGCGAACAACACGTGGGACAATAATGGCGGTCAGGATTATCACATCGTCTTCGGCACAATGGACACAACAGTGCAGCCCGGATTTGTAATGGATGGAACGCTCGATGCGAAAGCAGTCAATGTTGCATCAAACAATGGCATCGATCTCCACATCGGCTGGAACAGTTCCGAACTGTATATCGCCTCACAAACCGCAGTGTCACAAAACGGAGATATGTTCATCTTCATTTCCGATTCTGCGCGGCCGTTGAAAGCAGCGGCGTGGGGAAAAACCGGAAAAGTTTCCGGCTGGAACATATTTTTGGGAAATGAAAGTTCCAATAACTGGTCCGGTTGGTTCGACAAGAACGGCGTCGGCACCACTTTGCAAAATAAATCAGGAACAATTCTGGAAGGATTCTTCTCTCCGCTCTCTGTCTTTGGAAATGTTCCGTCAAAACTCTACATCGCTGTCGGGAAATATGGAACTGCCGATGCCGACCCTTTACTTTCGCAAGTCCCTGCGGGCAACGGAGACAGCAACATCGATCCGAACGAATGGTTTGAATACAAGTATGGTATCACATCTGTTGTTAAAAATAATCAACTGCCTTCGGCATTCTCTTTAGAACAGAATTATCCCAATCCATTCAATCCCTCCACAACAATTTCCTTTTCCATTCCAAGTTCCCCTCTCCCACCGGGAGAGGGGTCAGGGGTGAGGGCAACACTAACGGTCTTCGACCTCCTCGGTCGCGAAGTCGCCACACTCATTAACGAACATCTCGATCCCGGCAGCTATTCTGTCACCTGGAATGCACAGAACTCGCCTAGCGGAATCTATTTTTACCGTCTGCATTCCGGCGACTTCACCCAAACCAAACGCATGCTCCTTTTAAAATAGTACCCGCGACCTTTACGGTCGCGTAAACAAAAGCGTATTGCAAAGATCCGCGGCTTTTATGGCCGCGATTTTTACCAAACGAATTGATGCTTTATCCTTTCATTCGCAAAGATCAAAAAACCTCATATTGTTTCTTCCCCCATCCATTACTATCTTTCAAATAAAATCATGCGCCCTTTCTTATCAATTCTCTTGTTTTTATTCCTTACCTCCATCACATTCTCTCAAAACTGGATCAAGATCGATTCCGTCTTCAGTCCGTTTGGTGTGACCGCGCAAAATTTTTCTGCGCCAGAATATTGCGACTTGGACGGAGATGGCGATCTGGACTTGATTGTCGCCAGTCTTAGTGCGGATAGAATCGAATATTTTGTCAACAAAGGAACATCCTCGGCACCGCTCTTTCGTAAAGATACAGATATGTTCTCCTCCATCTATGCGAATGGGACACAATACACCAACTCCGATTATGCCTCAACGCTGGACATCGATCACGACGGTGACTTCGATCTTGTCATCGGCGGATTTAATGGTCTGCATCTATACTGGAATGGCGGTGATTCACTCGAAGCAGTATGGTTTAGGGATACTGTCTTTTTTTCCACAATTAATGCTGTCATCGGCACAGACTCTAGACCGGCGTTTGCCGATCTGGATAATGACGGTGATGACGATCTCGTCATTGGTATTGGTGAATCTCTTTTTGAAGGACCAACTCCTGGCGTCTCTTTGGGATTCCGAAACAATGGAACTCCTACGGTTCCTTCATACATTGCCGACAACACTCTCATTTCAGGAATTCCCGATATCGGATTAAACGCATATCCGGCTTTCAAGGATTGGGATAGTGACGGCGATTTCGATTTGGTAATGGGTCGCGATCTGCTGACGATGATCTATTATAAGAACACCGGAACAGCTGCTGCTCCGGTTTGGACAAATACCGGCGGCATCGTCTCCGAAGTGGAAGCGACAACCTATTGGAAAATCCCAACACTTGCCGATCTTGACGGCGACGGAGATTTTGATCTTACGTATGGCACATCAGACGGAACAATCTATTTTTATAAAAACATCGGAACGAAAACAGCGCCGCAACTTCAGTTATTCACCGGCTATTTTCAAATCATCCGCACGGATGGAAATGCCGCAACAGTTTCGCTCGGCGATGTAGACAAGGATGGCGATCTGGATTTTATCAGCGGCGATTGGCTCGGCAGAATCCAATATTTTAGAAATGACGGGGATGCAACACATCCGAACTTCAAAAAGACCACTGCGACGTTTACATCGCTTGATGCCGGATCATACTCTACTCCAAAACTCGTCGATATTGATAAGGACGGCGATCTTGATATAGTTTCAGGCGAATTGTTTGGCACTCTCCTACTGTGGATAAACAATAACGGTATCTTCACTCAAAACGCAACCATATTTTCCGGCATCGACGCGGGATATAGAAGTGCACCGGCGTTTGTAGATATCGACAACGACGGAAATTTGGACATGTTGCTCGGCGCGGAAGAATCGTCGACGCTCACATTTTACGTCAATAACGGGAACAATGTATTTTCCGTTGAAAACGGATTTATCGAAGGAATCACTTCAGCATATGTCTCTTATCCTTCTTTCGTCGATCTTGATAAAGACGGAGATTTTGATCTCGTCCTCGGTACCGGATTCGGTGATCTCTATTATTATGAGAATACCGGTTCGAAAACTTCACCTTCCTGGAAACGAAACGACACTATCTTTGCAAAGGTGGATATTCGCCAGGCGGCGACGCCTGCATTCGCCGATTTTGACGGAGACGGAAAAGCCGATATGATCGTCGGCGAATATAACGGAAATTTTTCGTTCTTTAAGAATTTGACTGCAACATCTGTAGAAAAGTTACCTCCCACTATTCCGTACGGATTTTCACTTGAACAAAACTTTCCCAACCCATTCAATCCCTCAACAACAATCACATTTTCCATCCCATCCTCCCCTCTCCCAATGCGAGAGGAGAGAACGCAATTGAAGATCTTCGACCTCCTCGGTCGCGAAGTTACAACAGTGGTGAAAGAACATCTGGATCCTGGCTCGTACTCCGTTACCTGGCACGCTCACAACAATCCCAGCGGAATCTATTTCTACCGTCTTCAATCCGGCGACTACACTAAAACAAAAAGAATGTTGTTGTTGAAGTAATGTGACACTTTCCAGAGCGAGTCGAAGTGTCCGCATCCTTTCTGGTTGCGTTTCGCAACGCCGATCTCTTGTCGGTATTCTATTTGGTATCCGCTAAACAAAAATCCCGCAATATACGTTGTCACCGATACGCCTTCTCCTTGAATTTCACTCAATCTTTCTTTAGGTTGAACCATCATTCAAGGACATTCTTATGCGTTCCTTCGCTCTGTTTGTTTTTTTCGTACAACTGCTGTTTGCTCAAACCGATCTTCTCAAGCAAAAATTCACCGACAAAATCCGATCGATCACAGATCAGTCTGATGCGATTGTTGGAATTGCAATTAAGGATTTTCGCTCCAACGAACAAATTCTGATTAATGAAAAAGAAGTCTTTCCGACGGCAAGTTCCATTAAGATTTTTGTGCTGGCGGAAGTGTACCGACAGGCAGCCGAGGGAAAATTTAGAATGACGGATATTCAATCGATCCCGGCTGTTTTTCGTGTCTCCGGCAGTGGAATTCTTTCCATGCTTAGCGATAAATCCGTATCGATGTCCATCCGCGATTATTGCGTATTAATG
>JALNZH010000333.1 GCA_023229405.1 Bacteroidota bacterium | reverse complement strand
CATGATACGATCGTCTGCGGCGTTCGTTTTGTAAGGATTTCGTACTGTTTCGCCAACCGTTCACGGAATGCTAAATCTCCTGCATCCATCCTCGCCAGGGTTTTATACCGTGACTGACGAATCCCTTCGTTTAATGCTGACGAAATTCCGGCATGGGGAAGCGAAAAATAACAGATGCGTGGGTCGCCAATGGAACGGATCACCGATTCCGTATTGTCCGTTGAACCATCGTCCAGAATAAGCAGTTCAAATTTTGTGAATGTCTGCGCCAGTATGCTGCGTACAGAACGTTCAATGCAATGTGCGGAATTATATGTTGGGAGCAAGACGGAAATCATTCCAGGAATGCCCTCGACACAAATGTATTGATTACTTCTCTGCTTATCGGTTCATCGGACCCGTATTCCACATCGATTAAATACCAGCAGACATAGTTTGCCAGCCGTTGCTTGTTCATATCCCGATACAAACTTTTTCCAACATGCTGAACTGGAATGCCACGAATCATCGCTTCTAATGCCACAGAGGTATTTGAGGCAACCACAATCGACGCATTCACAATAAGCTCCGTACTCCGGTCATGCCGGAAATCAAATTGATACAGACGCTGCAGCGAACGAACATAACTGATGAATTCATTGTTGTTCTCTGCCGGATGGAACTTTACCACAAGTCTCAGACGCCGTTCGTCGGCAATTCGTTTCCCCTCGGCAATCAGATCTCCCGCGAACGTCCTCTCTCCATACATTTTTCCAATTTCAAACGAATGATTTAGTGGAATAAAAACATAACTCTTTGGATACAAACGCGCAGTTGTTTCATCCTGTTTTCTTTTTATCCTAGAATTTTCTCCTGAGGTGCCAATAAATTTTCTGCCCCCTCTAAACGGAACTCCGCTCCACAAAGAATGGAGCATATCCATTGGCACCAGCCAATTGCGAGTCAATTTCCCCTTTTCACCATTCTGTTCTGCTTCAATTATCAGCCGTTTCCGGAATTCAGCAAATTGTGCTTCTGCGTTTCGCGGAGTGTCAAGTATCGACAAATGATGAAACAGGTACGAATCGAAATTCATTCCGCACGGATCCACGATCATTTTCCCGGGAAGATTTCCTTTATCAACATACAATGTTCGTAACGCATTCTTCTTTGCATATGCAAGAAGGGCAAGCGAGGCAACGGTATCACCGCCGCCCCAGACTATCACCATGCCTACCGAATGGGTACTTGCAACAGTCTCCACCGCATCTACAAACGATTGATAATAGAGAGATGCTTGATCAGTGGTAAAAAGATTCTGCAATACTTCACCGGAGAACGAAAGATCGTGATGTTCTACCGTCCGGCGCGTATGCCGGACAAGTGTGGAAGATAGTCTCAGAGTATTCGCTGCTCTGTGCAAAGACCACTTGCTCATAATGAAATGCATTCTATATCCAGCGGAGGTAATATTCGGAACACACCGTGCAAAGAAATTGAGCTGATCCCTAGACTCCACCAATGTGAGAATATCTTTCATTTACATCTTCTCCAACAGCTCGTCATATACGGCAACATATTCCGGCGCCACGTTTTTCCATAGGAAGTTCCGCGCAGTGACCGCTCCGTTCCGGCTGAGCCGTGACCACAGTTCGTCGTCTGTTAACAGACGCTGAATCTTCTCCCGTAGTCCGTCCACGTCACCATAGCGAACCATAAGACAATCTTTTTCATCGCTCAAATACCGGCTGATGCCGCACTGATCGGAGACAATCACCGGTATTCCCAGCGACAGCGACTCAAGCGCCGTCATGCTAAACGATTCATACCGGCTTGGCACCACAGTGATCCGCGAACGGCGCATAGCATCGTGAAAATCTTTCCGATCCACCATCCCACGATACGATCTGTGCGCTGCATCGGTTGTATTTGTCCCATAAATCTCAAGTTCACTTTGCAATTTCAATGTAGAAAGAGCGCTCTCCAAAAACTTTAGCCCCGCATGTTCATTGCCTATGCCCCCGCCAAAAAGAGCAGTGTTTGTGTGGTTTACATTCGTAACCGTAGTAACAGTTGAAATTCCATTTCGCACAATGCGGAATCGGTCCGGTTTTTTTTGCGCCGAGCATCGGTCCATATCATGATGACTGAGCAGCAACACCCTGTCCGACATTTTCAGCATCAGCATCTTCACCGCATGTGTCATGGTATTCGAAGGTTCTTGCAGAAACAACGTATCGTGTAGTGTAACGATGGTTTTCGTCTTGATGAGCTTCGCCATCAGGATGATCCACGCCATATAATTTCTTATCACAAAAAAATGAATGACGTTATACCGATGTACGATCATATGCACGAGCAATGATACAATACCGCCGGACAATGTCTCATAACCGTTGTGAGAACTTCTGCGCAATGTTCCGGCAAGAAACGAAATAATTTTCCTTCTCTGGTGAGGAACAAACAGGATGATGTTCCTCTTCGGCTCAAGCAACGAAACTGCCTCGGGGAGATTTTGCTGAATATACAATGTAGAACTACCGATCCAATAGACGCGCGGATGATCACCAACAAACAATACTGATGGCAATGGGCGTTCTTTTTTCACAGTCGTATCCATCCGTTCGGAAATAAATGCGACATATTCATACGAGGATTCTTATACCAGCGTGAGGGGGCGATCACAATCTTCTCCGGACGATTATTCAGCCAAGCTCCCCACCAACAATACGAGCTGTTTGAAAGGATAAAATGCCGGCAAAAACTCATCAACCGAAGATATTGACCAAAATGTTTTCCCGCATACGTATGATCCACAATCTGCGTTGTGACATCAAAATGCAGCATAGTACGGCACCAATCAATGTCGTCGCTGAAGATAAACAGTTGCATATTAGGAACGTGTTGAGACATCCGTTTGACGGCTGCAGTAAAATACTCTTCACTGCACACACCGTGATGTGCATGAATCTTCTTCATTGTCACGAATTCCCGTCGTCGAACAAACAGACAAACAGAATGTTCCCCCTGTAAACTGTGAACCAATTCTCTTGCTCCCGGATCGATCTCACCAACAAACGTAAAATCCCGGCGGATCGCCGGAATAATCTCCTGAAAATATTCTTCGCTCTGCCAATACCCTTCCAAAAAAACATTGGATGGAGCGGTAAACAAACGAGAATCAAAACCGGAATCCGCTTCCTTTAGATAAAGAGGGATCGAACTGTTGAACATCCGTTTTAGCGAATACAACTGCCGTTGTATCGTTCGGCGGGACGGTCTGAGTGCAACACTCGCTTCGGGTGACACAAATTGCGCGTTAAGCTGAAAGATCTCCAGTCCATACTCCCTGTACACAAAATCCGCCCGGGGAGTTCTGTCGTTCAAAAATGACAGGTCCAAATACATATCTGTTTGGTGTTTTAATGACAAATATCTACCCGCAGCATACTGAAACATTTGGTTGCCGAGCCCGCCGGCTAATTCAACAATAACCATTTATTCACCCGCTGAAAATATCTGACGCCATGCTGAGCCATCGAAAAAAAACAACGAAGCATTCAGCCTCTGTTCAGGCGTAATGCGGAGAACCAGCGAACTCAAATTTTCCCTAAACACTTTTGTCTCTTTAATAACAAGTGAATCGGTGGAATTCTTTCTCGCAATCGAAATAAGCGCGTCTTTTGATGTGAAAGAAACTGTATCTCCGCTTACTGTGTATTCAATTGTTTGCGTAAAATTATCGAAGGGCGTTTTTCGCGATTGGACATAATAAATTGGATAATATGAATATTGTGTGTCAAAACCGAACGTTTTATGCTTTACAAAATATATCCAGGATGGAATATTGGTCACTTCTGGCGACAGAAGCACTATAATAGGCTGCGTCTCATTTTTTGTCTTTTCATAAAGCAGTACCATGGTTTGCTCAAGTCTGTTTATGTCCGTGCGTAAGGTGTCCACTTTGTCGAAGTAACCATAACCATGCGATAGTATGACTATTAAAGTGAACGCAGCAATCAAAGTATTTTTCCT
>JALNZH010000332.1 GCA_023229405.1 Bacteroidota bacterium | reverse complement strand
ATTACTGCAATGCATAATGATTTATTGGCGTCCACACGGTCTTTCGATAACATACTTCCGAGTGAGCTTGCAGCGAACGACGATTTTTGGTTTCCTATTCAACAATCATTTGCCGTTGGCCGGGGAACGATAAATTTGAATAATGGCGGGGTTTCACCTTCGCCGAGAATTGTCACAGAAGCATTGGTTCGGTACCAATGGCAACAGGAAGATACCACTGCCTATACTATGTGGCACATATTGCAACCTCAATTGGAAACGATCCGAACCGGATTAGCTGAAATGTTCGGGTGTGACAGGGAAGAGATTGCTATAACCAGAAATGCATCGGAATCGCTCGAAATATTGTTGATGGGTATGGATCTTAAAAGCGGTGATGAAATTCTTACTACTACTCAAGATTATCCACGAATGCTGACGACGTTAAAACAACGCGAATTACGCGAAGGTCTCTCCTTAAAAATGGTGAAAATTCCTGTCCCTGCCTCATCCAAACAGGAATTGATAGATGCCTTTGCAAAAGGAATTACTTCAAAAACACGGGTAATATTGATGTGTCATCAAATAAATTTAACCGGACAGGTGCTGCCGGTAAAGGAAATTTGTGATCTTGCAAAAACAAAAGGGATAGACGTTATTGTTGATGGGGCACATTCATTTGCTCAAATCGATTTCAAACAAAAAGACCTTGGCTGCGATTATTATGGTGTCAGCCTTCATAAATGGTTATATGCACCGAAAGGGACCGGTTTACTTTTTGTGAAAAAGGAAAAAATTGAAAAAATATGGCCATTAATGGCAGCGGAAAAGAAACAAGCCTCGGATATCAGAAAATATGAGGAAATTGGGACAAATTCTATAGCTCCAAAACTCGCAATAGGAGAGGCCATTGCCTATAACAATTTGATCGGTGCAAAAAGGAAAGAAGAGCGGTTACGGTTTTTAAGCCGGTATTGGATGAACAATATTAAAAATACCCCTAAAATATACTTTAATACCTCTTTTAACGAACAATTTTCCTGCGCAATCGGCAATTTCGGCATAGAAGGGATTGATCCAGCTGAAATTGGCGGATTTTTAATGACAAAGCATAAGATTTTTACTACTCCCATTATCCACGACGAATTCAAGGGAATTCGTATCACTCCTAACTTATATACCACTACACAAGAATTAGATCGGTTCTGCACAATTGTGACAGAAATTGCAAAAAAAGGCCTTCCTCAATAAACCACATGTATAATCTACTCAAAATTTTTTACCTTCAAAATGTAACCCATCTATACAAATTAATATTTTATTAGAAAATTTTAATGTGTCTAAAAACACCTTAACAAAAACATTAAAATACTCTAATTCGCTAAGCATTGCAGGGTTTTTTTAATATTTCTACATTGTAATAGAAAATAGTTCAAACCGCTCATTATTTTTTGAGGATTTTATGGGAGAAGTTTTATTTACAACCAACGACATCGCAAGTATTCTCCGTGTCGATAAATCAACTATTAAACGTTGGACCGATGAAGGAAAATTAAAGTGTTTTAGAACTCCAGGAGGACACCGAAAATTTAGGTCCGAGGATGTCTATAATTTTATGTCGGAAAACAATTACGATAGTTATTCAATGCAGTCGTTGCCCAAAATTATGAGCGATGAAATGATCATTAAATCGATCGTGCACAAAAAAGAATATAACGTGCTTCACTCTGTTTGTTTCTCCGCTGCGATCAAAGGTAAGAAAGAAGAGATCTTGACACTCTTCACAGAAATACTTGATGCCGGATTATCACTGTCCGTATTGCTCGATAACATTCTTAAGCCGACCACAAAAAAACTTGATCACCTTGTCACGCTAGAAAAACTTACAGTAAGTGAATTTTATTTGGCGATGAACGTATTGACTTCGGCAATCATTCAGTTGAATGAAACAGTAAAAAAGAGTCCGCGCAATCATAAAACAATCGTGTGCGCATCCGTTGAGAATGGAAAGAATGAAACTGAATTGGCGGCGTTAATCACATTGTTGGAAGTGAACGGATATACGACGATGAATCTTGGATCCGGAATCGGAGCCGATGCCATCATTCAATTTATTACCCGTACAAAACCTTTTGCAGTCTGCTTGCATACATCATTCTCTGCTAACAAAGAAATACTGATCAAAGAAGTGCAAAAAGTTGCAGAGTCTGCCATTGCGAATGGATCCCATTGCATCGCCAGCGGAAACGCATTTACCCGCGACAATGTGAAAGATCTGAACCAGGTAACGTTATGCAGCTCATTCGACGACATCGAAGAGATACAGTTTGGAACAATGAACATCAATTCAACATTATCACAAACAACAAACAAATAAATATAAAAAGGAAATCACTATGTATAACAAACCTCCATAGCAACTCAGAGTGTAGAAACAAAAGTAAAAAACAAAAAACATTTAATACCAACACACAATAAAAGGAGTAACAGTTATGAAAAACAAAATGTTCTCTCGGTTAGCAGCAATGACGGTTCTTGCCGTTATATTTGCCGCAACGATTCAACAGGCATTCGCAGCAGGTACCCGTGCCGGTACAAAATTGACCTCCGTAGCAACAATTGACTACAACGACAAGAACGGTTCTGCGATGTCGCAGGTGTCCGGTTCGGTCAGCATTTATGTTGCTCACAAACCTGCATCAACGCTGAACGTCAGCACATCAAACAGTGAAGGGTATGACGGCGGTTATGTAGTGTATACAATGTCAATCACCAACAATGGTAACGGTCAGGACGTGTTCCAGATCCTTTCGAATGTTACAAGCGGTGGAACATATCTGGATAGTATCGGATTTTACAAAGATGCAGGTTTAGCGAATGGTTTTACTCGCGGCACCAATAAACACATCATGACCGCAACAGGTGCTGCACCGGATACGATAACGCCGGATGCTTCGGTAACAGTGTATGCGAAAGTGTATTTGAAATCAGATCCAGATTCTTCCGGTTCGGGATATACCTTCGGTGGAAATTCCATTGGTATCAATTTTATTGCCCGGTCAACTGCAGACATGACCGATACCACATATACAAATACTGATGGTTCCACTCCGCGCGCTGTTGCAGCATCGTTTGAAAATGCCATCTCTGCAACACAATCACGTTCAACATTAGTGAAACAATCCAAACTGAGCTTAACGCTTTCCCGCGGTCAGGCCGGTTATCGTCCGGGCGAAATCACCGGGTATAATGCACTGGTGACAAACTCAGGTTCAGGTCAGGCAGAAAATGTTACTTTCACAGTGACGTTTGCTACAGATCAGACATTTTCTTCCGGAACAGGTTGGACGGGAAGCGGTTCGTCGCGTTCATACAACTTGGGCACAGTAATTTATGGCGGCGGCACATCCACCACAACTTCTACAGACAGCTTATTGTTGTTATTGGCGGACCTCAATTCGGTATTAGAAGGAACAACAAGAACACCGACGTTATCCGTTACCTATGATGACTCTGCAAACGGTAAAGTCGGCCGTACCCGAGTGTTAGCGAACAGCCCGCAATCGTTCTCAGTACTGTTCAAATCATTCTTCCAGCAGTCGGATATTGCAATTGTTGATACAACAGAAGCTGCGGATCCGGGAGATACAACCACCTTTGCATACACCATTACTAATAACAGCAACGGCCAGGATGGTTTTAATGTCCGCTACAGTACAGCATCACAAGGCACATGGACAGGAACAAAATTCTGGTATGAAGTTGTTAACGGCGGTTTCAACGGAACAGACGATTCATTGTTTGTCGGTGCTGGCGGTGGTGCAGATCTGAATACGACCAAATACATTGCCATAGGTGCTTCCATCACTGTTTACATCCGCACAGCTGTACCGAGCGGACTGACAACAGCAAAAACACACATTGAGCATTTGATCAATTCCCGCCGTGATTCGATCAATATCCCGACAGACTTCAATCTGAACGGCGAAGTTGATCCGTTGCTTCCGAACATTGTTGTTACCCGTTCGAAATCAATTCATC
>JALNZH010000330.1 GCA_023229405.1 Bacteroidota bacterium | reverse complement strand
TATTGATTATACCATAAATACAGGGGCATGGTTGGCACTTGGCACAAGTACGGTTACCGGCAGAAATTTTACGCTTTCTGCTTCAACAACATTCGAAATTGGTTCACCAAATGGTATTTCCTCTGCAGGAGCCACCGGGAATATCCAGTCCACCGGGACCCGCAGTTTTGGAAATGCTAACTATATTTATAATGGCAGCGTAGTACAATCAACTGGTAATGGTTTGCCGGCAACGATCAATAAATTAACCATACAGAATATTGCCGGAGTGAATCAGACTACGGCATCAGTAACAGTTTCTGATTCAATAAAATTACTCTCCGGTGTTTATGGCGTAGGTACGAATTCCTTAATTATGAATAGCGTTGTTTACGTTACGTCGGGATCTTTTTCCAGCAGCGCTACAGGTTTGATCAATTATAACCAATCGTCCAATGGCCAGAATGTTATTGCAGGAACGTATGGAAATATTACGTTCAGTAATTTTAACAAGAATGTTCCTTCCGGAACGATTGAAATATCCGGAACGTTTACTCCCGGATCTGCGACAGGGCATACAACAAGTGGCAGTACCTTTAATTTTTCTCTCGCAGGAGAGCAAACTATCCCGACCTGGTCATACTATCATCATTTATCTGCAACAGGCAGCAATTGGAAAAAGATAGACGGAAATGTGCTGGTAAACGGAAATCTTACTGTAAGTGGTGCTACGTTGAGTGATTCCATTTATACGATGACTGTGTACGGTGATATTACCAATAGCTCAAGAATTACCAGTAATGGTGGTGGAAGTACCATCATCACCGGCGGAACGCAGGCGCATGTGTTTTCGGGCGGCGGAACGTATACAGATGTGCAGTTGAACGATGTCTATGGTGCATCATTATCCGGAAATATTACTATCGATAATATTCTGACATTAACCAACGGTATTGTAGCGACAGGAACCGATTCAGTTCTGTGTAACACGGCTGCAGGCATTTCACGACCGTCTAACGGCGGACATATCAATGGATTCTTGAGGAAAAATATTGAGGTCAATGCAACATCACAAAACTATACATTCGAAATAGGTGATGCAGCAAATTACACTCCTGTTGAGATAACGTTTGCCTCTGTTACCGTTGGTGGTACACTGACTATTCACCAGGCGGCAGTTGAACACACGCACATCAAATATTCCGGTATCAATAGAGATTTGAATGTGAATAGACATTTCACTCTTGTCGGGAATGGAATAAGCTATTCAACATACGGTGCAACGTTTTATTTTGTTGTTTCCGATATTGATGCCGGTGCAAATACCGCATTTTTCTTCATCAAACAGCGACCGACAACACTGTGGAAAACAACATCAATCAACAATCGTACGGCAACGAGCACACGTATTACTAATGTGACCGGTTTTGGTGATTTTGTTATTGGCGAACTTTCCAATATTTTTTATTGGACTAACGGTGCAGGAACGATGAATTGGGGAGATGGCGACAATTGGAGCGCAAATAATATTCCAACATCAGGTAATGATGTGGTTTTCGATGAAGATGACACGATTGAAGTAAATGTTGCCGCACTGTGCAACAATTTTACCTTGCATAACGATACAGCTAGGGTAACGATTCTTTCAGGCAATTCAATAACTGTTACTGGTACATTTAACCAATACAGTGGTATTTTCAGTACTCAAACATCCTTCCCAGCGGTGACTGGTGCAATTACTTTGTCGGGAGGAACTGTTGGATATGACGGAAACGGGGCGCAAACTATCTCGGATCCTCTCTATTATAACCTTCGATTGTCCGGCGGAGGAACAAAGTCTGCCGTTGCCGATCTAACGATTAATCAGAATTTGATTATCGGAACAGGAACATCGTTTGATGATGCCGGATCATTTATTTCCGTAGGTGACAGTATCACCAATAATGGTTCACATATTGGAACCGGACGAATTTATCTTTATGGATCTTCGCAACACCAATTGAACGGCGCAGGTTCATTTACCAATGTCGAGCTGGATAATACCAGCAATGGAGTTGTTTTAGACAGCACTCTTACCATTAACGGTATTTTAACACTGACAAGCGGTATTATTTCTGCACCGAACGATACTCTCAATATTAGTGGTACAGGATCTATTGTGCGTACGAGCGGACACATTAATGGCAACCTCCGGAAATATTTCGGTCCGTCAGCAGATTCGTTATCTTTTGAAATAGGAACGGCTTCATCATATTTGCCGATCACCGTATCGTTTGGAACAATTACCACGGGGGGCAATTTAACGGTACAAATGATTTCCGGTGATCATCCGAACATTATTGATGCCGGTATCAACCTAGATTCCACGATTAACCGGTACTGGGTGTTGAATAATAATGGAATTATTTTCAATGCGTATAATATAACTCTGAATTGGCTCCCTGCGGACGTAGATGCTGGAATCAATAATTATTCCGATCTTCTTATCGTGAAAAACTCAAACGGTACGTGGTCCGACATCGTCCCCGGTGTAGTGACAGCAACAAGTATTCGCGGAATGAATGCGACAAGTTTTAGTGCAATCGGAATCGGAAAGGGAGTGTATGAAATCTTCACATCGGTTGCGACTGGTAATTGGAACACAGCGGCAACCTGGGATTTGAATAGAGTTCCCAAAAAGCGGGATAAAGTCATTATCGTTAGTCCGTATATTGTCACATTGGTAGATGACCGGGAGATCTCAAATGTTACAATCAACTCTGGTGCAGAACTTGCTGATGGCGGAAATACGCTGGATATGTATGGGAGATTTGATTTCAATGGAAAATGGAGCGGGACAGGAAGAATCCGTTGGAACGATTTTGATCAGGATACACTTTCTGGATTGGGAGGTACGGCAACCGGTACATCTACACTAATGCTTTCCGGCAGCGGAAAACTGATTACGGCAACCAACGATACCCTTTATCGCCTGCAGATCGGTTCCGGCAATTCAATAACAAATAATGGAACCGTTAGAATAACAGAATTAGTCGGCGATGCTGCCGGATCAACGTGGACCAACAACTCAGGCGCTTCTTTAAATGTTGCCGATACATTATTATCCGTTGGAACTTTAGTATCTACGTCGACGAATAATACTGTCATCTATAATGGAACTGGTAATCAAACTGTGAAACAGACGAACTATTTTCATCTCACTATTAGCGGATCGCGCGGAACGAATTCTATCACTCTTCCAAACAGTTCTATTGCTGTGACGGGAACATTTACTCCTTCGGCAACATTTACTAGCGGTTCTTTTATTAAAACAGGAAATACGATTGATTATGCTGGCAGCGGCGCACAAACAATAACAGCGTTTGATTATAATAACCTCACGATCAGTTCCGCTCACGGCGGTGCAACGGTAACATTTGCTGGCAGCGATACCGTCGGCATTGCGGGAACTCTTTCGATGACGGCAACTTCGGTTTCGTATTCCGTTACTGGAAGTGTTATTGATTATAATGGCACCGGTTCGCAAACGATCTCTGCATTTAATTACTATGCGTTACGAATCAGCGGAGCCAGGACAACAAATTCCGTTACACTTGCTTCAAGCGATACGATCGGAGTTGCGGATTCGTTATGTATTGTTACAACATTTACCAGCGGTGGATTTATAACGACAGGGAGTAAAATTGCTTATAATGGTACTGGCAGTCAAACAGTCGTTCCGTTTGATTATAACAATCTATCCATCAGCGGAGCGAGGGGAGTGAATAATGTCGTTTTTGCCCCAACGGATACTGTGAAGATTGAAGGAGTTCTTGCTGTTTCTTCGTCGTTTGGAGGCGGTGCGTTGTTCTTTACAGGAAGCAACGTAGAATTTAATGGAACAGGTGCTCAGACGATTCCTTCGTTCAATTATCATACGCTAAAGAGTAGTGGTGCGAGAACAACAAATACGGTAACACTCTCTTCCGGAACCATCGGGATAGCGAATTCATTTGTACCGGCAGCAGTTTTCACTTCCGGTGATTACAATATTACTTCTAATACGATAAA
>JALNZH010000329.1 GCA_023229405.1 Bacteroidota bacterium | reverse complement strand
TATTCGGAATTGAAGCCAATACGGTTGTTACTGGATTAAACGGATTAGGGAAATTTTGAGAAAGGGAAAATGTTCCCGGTGCGCCGGCCATTTCCTTTACAGAAGTTGTCATGGCGGTAAATTCAAAAAGATCATTTCCCGTAATAGGTTTGTATGTTGCAACTTTGTAGATATCTCCCGGTTGCGGAAGTGTTGAACCTTCCTCACCGTCAATGAATATTTCCCAGGTCAGCACATCTTTACCGGAAGAATCTTTTTTAAACAAATACAGATCGTCTCCAAACGACAAAATCCCATCCGGTGATAATTCTGAGAGGACAATTGGCGTTTTTTTCTTCAACGAAGTATTGTAGACGGTAAAATACAACAGTGTGGGGAGTGCACCAAAATACTCTTTCGATGTGTCAATAACAGTATTTGAGATTCTGATTTCATAATCCGCTGCTTCGGGCACCGCTTGCACATTTCCTTCCGGCAACACCAGTTCGGGGAGAAGAACTTTACTAAAGAGCGTCGAAACACCTACTGTCCATCGTGTTGAATCCGGATTATGAACCGGTTCTTCGTAATCCGTCACCGCAAGACGCAGTCCATCAAATAACGGTCCTTCCGATCCATCTCCCGGAAAAAGAATGTTGGACAACACTGCGGTATTGGTTGTAATGTTCATTACACTGTATCGTTTTGGCAGCGGCGGTGTTTCATTAAATTGAATCTGATAAACATTTCCCGTTAATTGTTCCGGCATGCAAACATGTATCGATATGATGCCATTTCCCACACCCTCCATTTGTTTCACCGATTGGATTTTTTGTCGGAAGTTATCAACTTCAAATCTCGGAGAGAGAATCGTTTTGATATTTGTTCCGTCACTGCAGGCTATCTTAATGACAAACGATTTACTGTTCGCGAATTCGGATGTGTTCCAGTCATACGTGCCGGTATTAGCGAGTCCGGAAACGATCGTACTCCATGAGATGCCATTGTCGGTGCTGCCGTATAATGATATTGAAAGTTGATCCCCTTCCGCATCTGCTGCCTGCCAAGTGATCTGACTGGTTCCCACGATGATGATATTTCTATCCGGGGAGAGCAACGTTATATCCGGCGTCCCGTTTCCTGGATTATCGATCGTAAATTCATTCTGTGTTTGAACAAGTCCATACGATGTGTCTCCATAGATCTGAATTCTTAACCAGTACCGAGTGCCGTCTGGAACTTCCGTTGTTTTCCAGAGAAAGAGTGAATCGCGCGTCGGACTGCTTAAGAGCACTTGCCACGTGCGACCGCCATCACCGCTCAATTCTATATTCGTATAAACAGTTTCCTTCACAGCACCGAGTGACCATTGAAGAGGATAATCGCCGGCGATCTTTCCGGTAGGAGCATTTTTGAAAGAAAGAGAAACATTCTCAGCTGAAGCAATAGCGGATTCGATTACTTTCCCTGCGGCGAACGGTGTTCCAAAACGCATCATCTTTCCGATTGTCGGAGCGATGTCAATCTGACGAGTTAACGTACTGTCGATTGCGCCTTTTGGTGTGTCGGGACCGAGCACCATCAGCATAATATGCCTGCATCCGTCGCATCCATCCCCATGGTTCACAAAATCCGTTGTATGTCTGCCGTGGTCATTCGTAACGATGAGTGTCGTTTTATTCTTCAATTCCAAATCGTTTTGAATAAAATTCCACAATACAGCAATCAGCGAGTCTGCTTTTTTAATTGATGCAGTATATTTTTCCCACGATCCCGCGTGCCCGTCAATATCCGTATTGGCAAAATTTGCAATGGTAATGCGTGATCGATGGTTTGTCAAAACGTACTGCACGTTCCCCATCGTTAACTGATCGCTGGCGGGATCATCCGATGTGCGCACGGATGCGCCGTACGTTGCACCGTACTCCGGATGGGTGCTATTGGCAAGCACATTCAGTTTTGCTTTCCCGAGCGCCACCCAACACTCCGTAGCTGGAATGTTTTTTTGTTTTCTCAGATATTCAAAAATTGATGGACTGTGTGAATATTCCGATCCATCATTGGAAATGTATTGCCAGGTGCCGCTTAACACGCTGGCGTGTCCCGGATTTGTCTGGGTCTTGCCGTCGTTATAATATTTTGTATAGATCGCACCTTGTGGACGGAGATCGTTCCACATAAACGGAATCAATGAGTGTGATGAATCACCGAACGTTTCACTGTATCGAGCACCGTCCAGCATCACAATCACGACATATCGTGTCTTTTGTGCTTGTAGCGATACTGTTCCCAAGAACAATGCAACAAACAAACACGGAAGACATCGATATCGTTTCATTTTAGACCTCTCTTTTTCTTTTCGATAATTACCTGCACATCCACCGGTTCATTGCAGATGGAACAGACATACCGATGCGTGGTTTCGTTAAAATCCGGTTCTCGTGTCTGTTTACAATTGGGGCATTTAATTTCGATCGGTTTTTCAGATTGTTTAGCCATACAAATTATTCACAAATCGATTTTTTGAATGATTATATTGTCGTCATGCCCGAATGCTTTTATCGGGCATCAATTTCTATAATGGAAAGTATATAAAGACACACGGCTTTTCATACCGTTGCTCTTTGTTACCAGCACTGAATTGTCTGCTATACTATGCAAAAGATCCGGCAGATGCTTTTTAAACAGGGGGACAATTGAGTCGACTGACTTTTAATCAGTGGTGTTAATTATTTTCTTTTCAACCTTCGGAAAAAGTTTATCAATTGCCTTCTGTATTTCAATGGTTTTTGAAATCGATGCTGCCATTGTGCAAAAATGTCCCGCATCATCCATTTGGCGGCCTTTGCGGTCTTTCAGATAATGATCTAACACTTTGTAGCCGCCAATTTGATATTTCCAGACTTCGGGAGAAACATTTTCGAAATACCGATGAACATTAATATAGACACTCTTTTTTTCTTCATCATAGACCGGTTTTTCTATTGCGTCGTTCTCCCCTTTGCCGCGATACTTTACGATGGGATTGTTCAATGATTTATGTTTGAGCAAATGGAGTTCTATAAGATCACTTCCAAGATCAGACATTTCTTTGAACAGCTCAAAATTCTTTGCGAAAGGAATTCGCGGAAAATCGATCTTCAAAAACTCTGCATATTTCTCTCGATAGGTGTTGCTATACAAAACTCCGTAACAATAACCAAGAATTTGCTCTGGCGTTGGGACCTTGCCATACGCTTTCTTTAATTGCTCAAACACCTCTTGCGCAATGTTTGCTCTTTTCCCTTTTGCTCTCCCATACTCCGGTAACGGTTCAAACAACATCATTGTTTGAAGTCCGAAATCATTTTTCTTTTTTTCAATTGAATAGATATATAGTGGAAAAAGATAATTGATATCATACGCACTTACAGATTTGTGTCCAACGATATTTGTAGAAATAAATGCACCAGACTCTTCTTTAAATTGTCGAGGTACAATTAAGCCTAAATTATCTTTTAGCATGTGATACATCATCTCTGGTCTACCCCAATCCACCATGTAATCGGAATAATAAATTGACCGAATATCAAAGGGACGATACAAAACTCTTTGAAACCTTGATTTCCATTCTGAATCATTTGCTAACTTCTTTCTTGCTTCGGGTAATTTCCATCCTCGAGTGTCTTTGAGAGAAAAGGACTGTCTAATTATTTCATTATCGATCCTTAAATTTTTGAATTGCATTATTCTATTGCTGACTTCCTGTTCATCGAAACCAATAACAAATCCATCCCTCGCGGTAACGATACCAGTTACATTTTCTGGAAATATGTCATTGATCTGTTTCCATTGACTATAATGTTCTATCGCTTTTGTGTCTCTTTTTATAAAAAAATACCACGGAGTCTCAGGAGTAATCTTCCCATAATCATTTTTCTTAAATGCTTTTTTCTCGAGCCAATTATATTTTTCATTTCGTAATCCAAAGATATCACGATGATGCACTGTGCAATCTTTTCCATTTATTGTCTTTACAAAAATTGCAATCGCAGTTCCCTGCCGAATATCAAAC
>JALNZH010000014.1 GCA_023229405.1 Bacteroidota bacterium | reverse complement strand
AACCAAGGAAATTGGTCATGGTGAGTAAGGCGCAGGTTTAAATAGTTAAGTCAATTTTCTGCCAACGGAATCCCTTCGGGAGACGCATCCTACCAACAAAGAAGGATTTGCAGGGACTTTTGATGGCGTTTTTTTCCATCTACAGGCAAGTGCGAACGGGATTCATCGCGCGCGTTACATTTCGCAAGGGGTTCTTGTGCTTCTTTTCTTGTGTCGACCAAATCTTTATACCATGTCGGCATTCCTTCGGAACCCCGTCAAGAAAAGAAGGAATAAGTTTTTCTCTCTTATGATTTATTTTGGACAAGTATGATTCTATTTAAAAACAACGCTTTGCGTAACATCAGTTAGTTAGTCTTATGTACTATTGAGCTATCAATTACTGTTGTAATAGTGTCGCCAAGCGAACAAATTATTCAAAAAAAATTCTATGGGAAAAATTACATACAGTGCGCTATTTCTTCTTTGTTGGATGTCTGGCAGTTTTCTCTTTGCGTTGCCTGTTCAGATTACTCAGTTCCTCGGTTCTTCAGATGGATCGATGGTCTATCTATTTTGGTCTACGGCGACAGAAGAACAAAACTATGGATTTTCCGTTGAGCGGAGAGATTTCGGAACAAACAATTGGACACAAAGATCGATTGTCTTAGGCTCCGGAACAGTTTTTGATCCGCACGATTATTCATATATCGATACGAATGTTGCACCCGGGCACTATGAATATCGATTGGTTCAAATCGATACCGATGGAGATTTAAGTGTCTATGCGGAATTAGTGAACGTCACTGTCTCCTATCCTCAACGCACAGTTATTGAAAATTTTATGACCCTACTGACGGGAAACATAGCATTGCTAACGTGGGATTCTGCTTCAGAACTGTTCGTGGATGGATTTGAAATTCAAAAAAAAGACTCGGCTTCGTTGGTGTGGGATTCCATCGGATTTGTGCAGGGGGCGGGGACGACTTCTTCGATGCATCAATATTCTTATCTGGATACAGTTATAAAATATGGTCGTTTCTATTATCGGCTTCTCCAGCATCGGACGGATGATTCAATTATTGTTTACGATTCAATCATTTCTGTCCTAGTATCTGCACCGATGAAAGTGGTGGCTGAAAGAAATATTCCTCAAACGTTTGTTCTTAACCAGAACTTTCCAAACCCTTTTAATCCCTCCACCACCATAGGCTACGATCTTCCCGTTTCAGGCTGGGTTTCGTTACGGGTCTATAACATTCTCGGTCAACAAATTGCTGAATTGGTAAATGCGGAGCAAAAATCCGGACATCATGAAAGCTTGTGGAATGCCAAATCTCCTTCAGGAATGTATTTTTACAGGATCGTCGTGGTAGGCGTATCGGATCCAATTCATCGGTATATTCAGCAGAAAAAAATGATCCTCTTGAAATAACCGTTGTTCCAATCAATGCGGATTATTGTTGCTTTCCTTGATTCGATCCCTTTCTTTGGTATTCCAGGGGTATTGTATGGCAATTTTTGTTTTATCGTTACCTTGAAATAGCAATGTGCTACTCTTATATTGTATCGAGAAACGGGGTAGGCAGTGTGATACTCTGCCAATCGGTGGTGCGGAGATAGTGAAATTTATAGATGCCCGGATAATAGCATTTTCAGATTTGGCTTACATCTTGTCCGAAGCGAAGGACAAGTAAACGCAAAGAGGACATTTCTTTTTGTGGTATCTGTTTAAGAACCTTAGTGGTCCGGTTTAAAAATACGAAAGGCATCTTTCAATGCCTTCGTTGGTAGTAGCGGGGCTAGGACTTGAACCTAGAACCTTCGGGTTATGAGCCCGACGAGCTGCCAATTGCTCCACCCCGCGATCAATTTTGTTTAATAATATACTCAATTTATAGAAGGCAGTCAAGGTAAGTTTTCTGTATGAATAAGAAACTTTCAATTCTTGTTTCAAATGATGATGGAATATTTTCTGACGGTTTAGCTGCTCTGGTTGCCGAGTTACAACCGATAGCCGATGTGACAATTGTTGCTCCGGACAGTCAACAAAGTGCCGTTGGTCATGCTATCACGGTTCATCGTCCGCTGCGTGTCAGGGAAATGAAAAAGGATGGCAAATTTTTTGGTTATGCGGTGGATGGAACACCGGCGGATTGTGTGAAACTTGCAATCAGAAATCTCATGAAAACAAAACCCGATCTGGTAATCTCAGGAATCAATCACGGCTCAAATACAGCCATTAGTGTTATATACTCCGGAACAGTATCTGCTGCAACGGAAGGGACTATTCTTGGTATCCCTTCCTTTGCTATGTCATTGACTACCTTTGAAGCAAATGCAGACTTTTCGTATGCTGCAAAATTCGCACAGCGGCTTGCTCTAAAAGTGTTGGAGCATGGATTGGCAAGCGGTACCATGCTAAATGTAAATGTTCCCGCAGTCCCAGAATCAGAGATTAAGGGAGTAGTGATAACCCGTCAGGGAAAATCAGTTTGGAACGACGAATTTGAAGCACGTCGTGATCCCGGTAATAAACAGTATTTTTGGTTAAAAGGTGAACTGGTCGAACTGGATGAAGAAGAAGATATCGATCAGCGGGCAATACTCAACAATAAGGTGTCTATTACACCAATTCAATTCGACCTTACTAATTATGCAATGATCGAACGATTAAGGACTTGGTCACTGTCCATTTAATGAATGGAAGCCGGCTTTTCCCCAACATAAATACGGCAAGGATCAGATTTTTGCACTATATTAATTTGTCGGAGGTGGTGGAAATTGGCCGGATGGCTCTTTGCATAACTCGGTTTCTCCTGAAAGATCAACAGTGAGAGTTGTTGTTTCAATAGCATATCCCAGGCTAATGATTATTGCTAGTGTGGTAAGTATTGTAGGCATATAAACTTCCTTCAAATATTGAAAATGTGGAGAATGGATAGGTTGAATATGTTTTCTAAATACATATATCCGAAATTTGGGTGAAGTGGAGCCTCTAAAAGCAATTTTTTTTCATGAAAAAAACATCGAAAATAGCACTGTTTATTGTAGTAATTCTGTTGGCTCCCTCAGTCAAAGGATTATGTGCGGAAAATGGACGCGATACCCTCCGGGCTCGGTATCAGTTAGATTTCGCAGGGGAATTATTGCAGCGTTCGGCAATAGACAGTTCACTGAAGATATACCGTGAAGCGGGAAATCTGTGGGGAAGAGAAAACATCCACGAGTATTTACAGTGTCAGATAGGAATTACCAATTGTCTGCTTCGGAAAGGTGAGTACAATGAAGCATTGTTGTTGTTGAATGCACTTCCTTCGGAAAACATATCGCAATGGGATTACCCGATCGAATGGGCAACAATAAAAACTTTGGTTGGATTTTGCTATTATGCCCGGGAAGAATTTTCGCAAGCGGAGACATGCGTCCGTCAAAGCATGGAAATGATAACACAGTCGTTGGGAGACCGGCATGAAATGATGGGGAGTGCATGTTACACCATGGGCTTAATTCAAAAAGCAAAGGGTGCATATCCATCGGCAATTTCCTTTATGAAACAGGCGCTGGACATTCACAACGCTCAATTAAATGGTGTGAATGTGTCGACTGCAAATACGCTTACCATGCTCGGTTCTATATATGACGATCAGAATGAGTTTGAACGGGCGATTGAGTGCTATCTTCAGGCGGATACAGTATACCACACAATTGGCCAGACTGGTTCTACGCAGGCTGCTTCATGTTATCTTAATCTGATGTCCTCGTATAATAACAAAGGGGATTATCATTCGGCAATTGAAAACGGCAAAAAAGTTATTGATATCTACACTACACTTGAACTGTTCGATCATGCAAACGTAGCAAGCGCTCTTACAACGTTGGGTGAGGTGTATGCCAATATGGGAGATGTTGAAAAAGCAAAAGAACACCTTATGCGATCGATGGAAATCTTTTCGGTGAAACATCCCCAAAAACGCTCGGCTCTCGGTATGGTGTATCAACTGTTGGGAGGATTATACAATAGAATTGGTGACAACAAAAATGCGTTGAAATACTCCAAAAAAGGCGTGTCCTTGTTCGAACAGGCATACGGAGAATTTCATCCGCAAGTTGGCTTTATGTATGAGCTGACGGCTGGCGTATATAAAAATATTCAGTTGTATGATAAAGCAATTCATTATTATTCGAAAGCACTGATTGCCAGAAAACAGGTTGTTGATTCCCGTTCGCGAAATGATATTGCGGCGCTGCATACAGCCATGGCTCATGTATACTTGTTGCAGAAGAATTTGCGTAAAGCGCAATTGCACCTGGATACGGCATGGATGGTCGACTCGGCATCAATCGAATTTAATATTCCGCAGCGCGCCCAGTTGTTGCAACGGTTTGGGGAATACTTCGATCAGAAGAAAGACGATAATCGATCTCTCAGCTATTACCATCGTGCTATTCAGACATTAGGGCAGACAAGAAACTCCGGTGATGTCTTCACTGCTCCATCTAGTGAAGGGACAATGTACAAAAAGGAATTGCTTGAGTTACTGATAGTTAAAGCGAAAGTATTTGAAAAGCGCTCTGCAAAACAAAAGGGAAGGAAGGAATTGTTCGCAGCATTCGAACACTATCAAAAAGCGATGGATGTGTTGGATGATGTGCGGAAACAATATTCATCGGATGCTTCCAAATTACAACTGACGGAGCAAGCATCTTCGGTGTATCGTAATGGCTGCCGGGTTGCACTTCAACTATTTGCACGGACAAATGACGCTCAGTTTAAAGAAGCGGCTTTTCTTATTGTCGACCGTTCGAAAGGAAATGTACTGCTGGAACGTCTCTTTGAAAATGAAGCGCGTCATTTTGCTGGTATTCCAGACTCTATTTTACAAATCGAACGTCAATTGTTGACTGAGATCGAACAGCTAGAGATGCGATTGTCAAGATCGAGGAACACAGATCGACGGTCAAATCTTTCATCGATCAGTCAGGAAGAATCCCGTTATTATAAAGTAAAATTGATGCACCAGAATTTTGTTGAACTGTTAGAAAAACATTATCCGAAGTATTTTAAATTGAAATATTCCGGAACAAGAATGGAAGTCCGTCAGTTGCAGGAACAGCTCGATATACGGACGGCTCTAATCGAATTTATGGTGGATGACAAAAGTATTTATGCTTTTTCTGTTACAAAACAAGCGTTATCTATACAAACAATAAAAAATACTGAAAAAATTCGTACACTAACGCAACAGTTTACCGCGTCGCTTAAAACATACGACACGCAGACATTTTGCCGGGCGGGATATGAACTCTATAATTCACTCTTCCGTCCGCTCGAAAAATCGCTTTCGGGAATCGTGGAATTGAAGATTATCCCCGACGGTTTTTTACATTACCTCCCCTTCGAAGCACTTCCCTCAGAACAAACAACCGGGCATTTGACGGAATTCACAACCATGCAGTACCTTATCTCACGTTTTGATATAACATATACGTATTCCGCGGCGTTCTCAGCGAAAATAAATGATCAGGCACTGAAGAATAGTGCAGCCCCATCGAGCTTTGTCGGGTTTGCTCCGGTTTTTAAGGACACAATAAATAACAGTAATTTTTTTGCCCACCGTGCGGAAGTAATACAAAGCGGTTTGACGGACGCTCGATCCATTACATTGGATGGCAAGACATTTAATGAATTGAAGTTCTCTGAAGACGAAGTGGAGTCAATCGAACAAACATTGAATAGTCGCGATATGACCGCAAAAAAGTTTCTCTTTGAAACTGCGACGGAAGAGAATTTTAAACACTTTGCGCCAATGTATGATATTGTGCATGTCGCCACTCATGGATTCATTAATGAGGTCAATCCGAAATTCTCCGCGATTGTATTCTCACAACCTAAATCGTCCGACACGGAAGACGATGGAATTCTTTATGTGAACGAAACTTTTAACCTGAACTTGAAAGCGAAACTGGTCGTACTGAGCAGTTGTGAAAGCGGTATCGGGAAGTTGATCAACGGAGAAGGAATGATTGCTCTTTCAAGAGGACTGTTCTACGCCGGCGCCCAGAACATCATCTATTCGCTTTGGAAAGTATCGGACAAACAGACGTACCATTTAATGAATCAGTTCTACAGAAATATTGCTGCTGGCTCTTCGTATTCATCGTCGCTGCGCGCAGCGAAGATGTCGATGATCGCTTCCCTCGAAACTGCCTTTCCAGCAAAATGGAGCGGGTTTGTATTGGTTGGTCAATAATATTACCGCACAAAGAAATTTCCGATATAGAGCAATTCATCATCGGCTTCAAGCTTCCAATAATACAATCCCGGTTCAAACTTCTTCGTTGTAATGAATGAATTCGTCGTGACAATCGATGTGAGAATGGTAATTTCTTTATTGGTTAGTATTTTTAGTTTCATCGGTCGATCGAAATGTTCCCACCGAAACGTGATTGGAGGATGAACGAATTCTCCGTTGTTGGGTGAAAAAACTTCAATTGTGGCCGAACGAAAATCCGATTGAATAACGTCATCAAGATTCGGTGAAGGAACGAAATTATCGGCATAGAGATTGTTCTGTGTTGCAGTGAAAAAATCTTCTGTCCGTGTCTGCGTCGATTCAATTGCAGGGGGATGAACTGTAAAATCAATCTGATGAGACGTCTGTTGTTGATTGAGCAGATAGTACGTAATTCCTCCGGCGAGGGCTACCGCAAGCACTGCGGCAGCACGATACCACATGATTGGAAACTCTGACCGCTTCTTGTGAGTGTCGAAATACGGATGAGGAGTGGATTGGTCAAGGGATTGCTGCACTGTAAGATCGGTTACTTGCAGAATTTGTTCCTTACACTGATCGCATCCTTCTATATGACGGACGATTTTTTTCGGTAATTCGTCCATTCGATTGAGACGAACAGCATCGACAACGAGTGAAACTCCATACTCATTGAGATGTCCGGTGGTGAAAAATTGGATTGATTCAGGCATATTTGCTTCCCCAAAATTGTTATCGAGAAAACTGCTCAAAAAGGATTTTTACTGTCTCTTTCGTGTGAGTTTTTACTGGAGGCGTACCGTTCAATAATTTTATTACCCGGGATAGATGTTCGAGCGTCCAGCGGCGTAGTGAGCTTCCGGTGGTATTATTTCGCTCCTGTTTATTCATCATCGGAGCAAGGATGTTAAAATTATCAATCTCCAGCGTATCGTCGAAAGTATTTCCAAAATGTTGTAATAAATATTCCCGTTCAACTCCAGTTGCTGTATCGAAAGTACTATCAACATCGAGTCCTGTTACGGGCATTCGAAAGTATATCTTAAAACAGAATTTGAGCTTCGATTGTTTCGCTCCATACAGTTTTAGAACTATAGCTAACCGACGGTATTCATCCTGAAACATCAAGGAATGGATATTCCCATGATCATGCGGTATCAGTTCGTCTGTTAGCGGCTCAGTCTTTATTTCTGTACGTGACTTTTCGTGGATCCGGATACAGATGTTCCGAATAACGACATTCATATAGGTGTTGAGCAGCACAGATCCGTTAAAGTTTTGTTCGATCCGGTGCAATCGATTAATCAACTCTTCGTTGATTGTTTGCACAGTATCATCGAACTGTGTCGGAGCAAACATTCCGGTTTTCATATAATGTTTCACCACGATCTCAATAATCCGTTGACACCGCAAAATGAATTCGTGTTTATTGTTTCGTAATAACGTAATATCTAATGTTTCAGTCGGGAGAGGCATCGAAAATTGCTAGGCCAAGTGTGTTAGTGCAAAGTAGATTGTTATCTAGGGTGTGCCTCGAATATACAAACTGACCTATTGCACTGCAATACAAGGATGCCGTTTTATCTTTCAATAGAAAATCGCTCTTGTCTCTTCCCGGTTTGAGATGCATTTTTCCAATGGATCGGACGGAGATTTTCAATAGCGTAAGTTGAACCGTTCAAATCCGGAGTAAGACATTCAATTTCCCACCCATATTGGGATTGTTCCCCATAATGATGTTTGGCGATAATATCCCCGAATCGATCTCTCTTAAAGAAAAAGAAGCCGAATTCGTTTTCAGCCTTTTCCCATACAGCATTAATGATTGCCGGACCAAATTGGTTGAATTCCTCTGTGTTTTTTGACATAGTGTTCCCCGCAGTTGTAATTCTCATCGTGGTTGTTATTCAAATTATATCGTGATGATCCTCCTAAACACTTATACCCGAATTAGAGTTGAAATGGAGCCTGTGATGAAAGTTTATTTTCACTTAAAACAAGGTTGGCCTGAAGTCAAACGAAATTGCTGATGTCAAACTAGGTGATCTGTGCATTGCTTCTCAAGGAGATTTTAGGTAACTTTAAACCCATTTTTCGAGAAATTATGCGCGCGATCATACCAGTGGCTGGAGTCGGTAGTCGGCTTCGTCCACATACTTATACAGTGCCAAAAGTGTTGCTGAACGTTGCCGGGAAACCGATCATTGGGCACATCATGGATAAGATTATCGCCGAAGGATTCGAATCGGCGACGATCATTGTTGGGTATCTTGGTGATCTTATTAAAGAGTACATCACCGAAAATTATAAGATTAAAGTCGATTTTGTAGAACAGGAAGAACGCCTTGGCCTGGGACATGCGATTTACCTTTCTCGTCATACGATCTCGAAAGATCCGATATTGATTATCCTGGGCGATACTGTATTTGATGTCGATCTTGCAACAATGATAAAAAGTGAATATTCAACGATCGGTGTAAAAGAAGTTTCTGATCCGCGCCGTTTTGGTGTTGCCGAAGTGAAGGATGGATTTATCTCGAAGCTTGTTGAGAAACCGGAGAACCCGACGAGTAATCTTGCGATTGTTGGCTTATATTTTATTAAACATCCCGATGTGCTGATTGACTGCCTAAAGGAAAATATCAAGCGTGATGTGCGGACAAAAAATGAATACCAATTGACCGACGGTCTGCAAGCGATGATTGAACGGGGAGAAAAACTGACGACCTTTAGTATCGACGGTTGGTTTGATTGCGGAAAACCGGAAACGCTGCTTGAAACAAACCGCCATCTTTTAAATGAAACTAAGACCAATGGCGTTCATGAAGGTGTTGTAGTTATTCCGCCTGTTTTCATTGCACCAACGGCAAAAGTCGAACGTTCGGTCGTAGGACCGTATACAACGATAGCGGATGGCGCCAGCGTTATAGACTCAATTGTGAAAAACTCAATCGTAAGCGAATATGCAACGGTGGAAAAAGCGCTGCTCGATGATTCTATCGTCGGCACGAATGCGCACATTACGGGTGGATTTAAACGGATTAATATCGGCGATTCTTCTGAATTGGAATACTACTGAACTAAAGCTCGTCTGTGATTACACAGTTCGAACAATACAACGTATCAAATTTTTATACCGTAAATACCATTTTCATTTATCATCATTAAGGAGTTATTAATTAATGCGTTATCTTTTTACATCAGAATCGGTGTCCGAAGGACATCCCGATAAAGTTGCCGATCAGATTTCCGATGCGATCTTGGATGCTCTTCTTGCTCAGGATAAATATTCACGTGTTGCATGTGAAACTCTGGTTACAACAGGACAGGTTGTTGTTGCCGGCGAAGTAACTACCAATGCCTACATTGATATTCACGAAATCGTCCGTGGAACAATCAGAGAAATCGGCTACAACAAAGCAGAATACAAATTTGACGCTGAATCATGCGGCATCTTGAATGCAATCCACTCACAATCAGCGGATATAGCGATGGGTGTGAACACCGGTGGAGCCGGCGATCAGGGCATGATGTTCGGTTACGCAAATAATGAAACACCGGAGTTGATGCCTGCTGCTATTATGTACGCACATCAGTTAGTGAAAAAATTAGCCGACATCCGTAAAAAGAACAATAAGTTGATGCCGTATCTCCGGCCAGATGCAAAATCCCAAGTTACGATCGAGTATGAAGGCCGCAAACCGGTCCGCGTCGACGCTGTAGTTATTTCTACTCAGCATGATCCGACCGTTTCCCAGAAAAAAATTAAAGACGATGTGATCAACAATGTAATTAAGAAAGTTATCCCTGCCCGTTTGCTGGACAAAAAGACAAAATATTATGTGAACCCAACCGGTAATTTCGTTATTGGCGGTCCGCACGGTGACAGCGGGTTAACAGGCCGGAAGATCATCGTTGATACATACGGCGGACGCGCACCCCACGGTGGCGGCGCATTCTCCGGTAAAGATCCTTCCAAAGTGGATCGCAGTGCTGCGTATGCTACGCGTCATCTTGCAAAGAATGTAGTGGCTGCCGGATTAGCGGAAGAGTGCCAGATTCAGGTAGCATATGCAATCGGTGTTGCTGAACCGGTTTCCATCTATGTAAATACATTTGGTACCGGTGTGATGCCGGATGCCGAAGTATCAAAGATTCTTGTGAAAAACGTCGATATGACGCCGCGTGGCATCATTAAACGGTTGAATTTGCTTCGTCCGATCTACAAAAATTCAGCAGCCTATGGCCATTTTGGACGGAATGAATTCTCCTGGGAACAATTGGATCTGGTCTCGACATTGAAAAAAGCGGCAAAGTAATAGTATGAATATTTCCGCCGCTGAACGGCAGCGGACCAACTAACCCCGTAAGGTTAATTTAAACAACAAAGGAGTAATGATGAGCGCAGTAATGGATGAAGCAACGGCCAAAAAAATGTCAAAGCCGTCGCTTCCGTACAAGGTGAAAGATATGTCCCTGGCGATATGGGGACGCAAAGAGATTAAGCTGGCGGAAGATGAGATGCCGGGCTTAATGGCGATCCGGGAAGAGTTCAAAGGAAAATTTCCGCTGAAAGGTGCCCGCATTGCCGGCTGTCTGCATATGACAATTCAGACCGCTGTATTGATCGAAACATTGGTTGATCTCGGTGCAGAAGTTTCGTGGTCATCGTGCAATATTTTTTCAACGCAGGATCACGCAGCCGCAGCAATTGCAGCAGCAGGAATCCCGGTGTATGCGTGGAAAGAAATGTCTGCGGAAGAATTTGATTGGTGTATTGAGCAGACATTGTTTGCATTCAAAGATGGTAAACCACTGAACTTGATTCTGGATGACGGTGGCGATTTGACCAATATGGTGTTCGATAAATATCCCGAACTCGCAACAGGAATTAAAGGGCTTTCCGAAGAGACAACGACCGGTGTTCATCGTTTGTACGATAGAATGAAAAACGGAACATTGCTGATGCCAGCGATTAACGTGAACGACTCCGTAACAAAATCGAAATTCGATAACAAATACGGCTGCCGTGAATCATTGGTTGATGCAATTCGCCGCGCAACAGATCTGATGCTTGCCGGTAAAGTTGCTGTTGTTGCAGGTTTCGGCGATGTTGGTAAAGGTTCTGCAGATTCATTGCGCGATGCAAAAGTTCGCGTTATTGTTACAGAGATCGATCCTATCTGCGCGCTTCAAGCTGCGATGGAAGGATACGAAGTAAAGCGAATGGATGAAGCGGTGAAAGAAGCTGATATTATCGTAACGACAACCGGAAACAAAAATATCATCACAGCGAAACACTTCAAAGCGATGAAACACAATGCGATCGTCTGCAATATCGGTCACTTTGATATTGAGATTGATATGGCATGGTTGAACGCAAACTATGGCAAAACAAAGGACACCATTAAACCTCAGGTTGATAAATATACGATCGACGGAAAAGATATTATTGTTCTTGCCGAAGGACGCTTGGTTAATCTTGGCTGCGCAATGGGACATCCGTCATTTGTCATGTCGAATTCCTTCAGCAACCAAACGCTTGCACAACTTGAGTTATGGAATAATTCCTCTAAGTATGAAAAGAAAGTTTATACACTTCCGAAATACTTAGATGAGAAAGTAGCGCGTTTGCACTTGAAGAAGATCGGTGTTGAACTTGATGTTCTTTCTGAAGATCAGGCACAATACATCGGTGTTGCGGTTGAAGGACCGTACAAACCGGATTACTACCGCTATTAATGTTCAAAGATGTCTGACACCTTTGAGGTGTCTGACATCTAAAGTAACTAAAGATAAAATCCCTGAAGTGAATCACTTCGGGGATTTTTGTTTTAAAGATACATGTCATTTCCGAATATTTTTATTTAGAAGACCTGACAAGTTTCCAAGAAACCATCTCAAAAATCCTAAATCATAGTCATTTCGAGCCGTTCTTTGGCGAAGCAATCTTTTTAATTGAACAGATTGCTTCCGTAGCTTTGCTCCCTAGCAATGGCCCCCATTTTTGAGATAGGTTATAGTTATTATCGTTCTTTCATTGCCTTCACATACATCTCATTCAGCTTTAACCATGCCTTCACATTCTTCGGATGGATCCAATCGTTGCCGATCTCGTTCCATTCAGATAGTGTGTGGGGAAGTCCGATACTGTCCACAAAATGCTCTTCAACAATGAAATATTGATTTTTAAAAGGAAGAAGATATCCTTTTCCTTCGTTCAATACTTTCTTTGCCTGTGAATATTTTGTAAACCAGATGTTCCAGTACGTCGTGAATCCTTTGGGATAGAACTGCTCTTTAATCTCCGCCAGCGGAGAGTTTTCCGCAGCATGATTGAGCGCAGATTTCAATTCATTCCACGATCCGTAGCCGTTTTCCGCGGCGATAACGCTGAATGCATGTTTCAACTGCAGATCATTCAAAGCATTGTTATCATCTGCAGAAAGAGTTGTGAACGATGACAATTGTCGAAATCGGGCAACAGCATTACCATCGTGCTGGTGCGCATGTTTTAACAACAGATCTGCTTCGTTCTTGAGAAATTCGTAGTGTGTGTGAAATATATTCATACAAACTCCTTGTGTTCTATCGTTTGCCCTCGATTGATAGATGGCGAAGCCACGGCTTCGCCGGAAGTTTAAGAATATATGTTTGGTCGAAATGTGCACAGTGAAGTTTTCTTTTAGGGCGTAGGTGTCTGTGCAAACCTGTAGTAAAGTAAGAATTTATTGGAATAAAAAAAAGAAATTTATTCCAATCGGGTTTACTACCAAGATGCTTGCATCGTCATTCCGGCGAAAGCCGGAATCCACGAGATGGATGCCAGCGTACGCTGGCATGACAAATACACCACAGCTCGCTACGGAGATGTTTATTCTCAACAATAGATATCGATAATACAGCGGATCAGAGTTTTTAAAATGATCTTACTCATTAGGGAACAGTAAGAAAAAAGCACACGGGTGAGCAGAAGGAATATATTCATATAAACTCCTGTGTTCTATCTGTTGCCCTCGGTGATAGAAGAGTTTTAGAATATATGGTTGTTCGGATTGTGCACAATGAAGTTTTCTTTTAGGGCAAAGGCGTTTGTGCAAACCTGTTGATTAAATGTATGAAATATTATTCGAAGGGACAGTTAAAATTTTTTAACAAAATTGTGTAAACCCTCTTGCCAAATGAAACCTTTATTTCCATCTTAGTGTTATAGTCGCCACACAAAACCAAAGGAATCGCTATGAACAAACTCGTTTCTGCAACACTTATCGCACTATTTGCGTTAGGAACACTTTCAGCACAGGAGGCAAAAAAGAAAATGGATACACCGATCTATAATTTTACAATGAAGACCATTGATGGGAAAGATAAATCTCTTGCCGATTATAAAGGCAAAACTTTTATGATTGTAAACACTGCATCATTTTGCGGAAATACGCCTCAATACAAACAGCTTGAAGAGATTTATGAGAAATTTAAAGATAAAGGATTTGTTATTCTTGGATTTCCGGCGAACAATTTCGGTAAGCAGGAACCGGGAAGCGACGGCGATATCAAAATATTTTGCGAAAAGAATTACGGCGTTACATTCGACATGTTCTCCAAAATCAGCGTTAAAGGAGATGATATTCATCCGCTTTATAAATATTTAACGACCGAGACCGGATTCAAAGGGGACATTGATTGGAATTTTGCAAAATTCCTTGTTGATAAAAACGGTAATGTTGTTGCACGATTCAAAGCAAAAATGAAACCGGACGAAAAAGAGATTATTGCAAAGATTGACGAGTTGGTCGCTCAAAAGTAAATCTTTAAATTTTGTTATTCTGAGCGAAGCGAAGAATCTTCTCTGCCATTAGTGTGAAAATTCTATTGCGTAAATCAGATTCTTCATTTCGTGTCGCATTGCGACACTCGTTCAGAATGTCGTATCATATTTATTAAAAGGAAACCGAGGAAACGGTTTCCTTTTTTGTTATATTACATAAAACAAACGTCATGCTGAACTTGGTTCAGCATCTTATATAGATTCCGAAACAAGTTCGGAATGACGGTTAAGTATTAGCTTGGTTTGATTATGCTGAAAATAATCGATATTAGAAAAAAGAAGAATGTTCTATTCAATTCTGCTGCAGTTCGATCCGGCAATGCTTCCATTGAAAAATCTGTTGCAGAAATATTGCGTCGTGTACAAAAAGATGGAGACAAAGCGTTAAAATTTTATTCTAAAAAATTTGATGGCGCGGTTATCTCTTCAATAAAAGTCCAGCCAAATGAAATTGCTGCGGTGATAAAGAAAGCCGATCCTTCATTCATTTCAATTCTCAAAGAATCGGCTTCGAATATTCGAACATTTCACAAAGCACAGGTTCGAAAACCATTTTCGATTAAAGTAAAAGAGAATTCGGAACTGCGACAAATATATCGTCCGATTGAAAAAGTCGGTGTTTATGTCCCCGGAGGGAAAGCTGTTTACCCTTCAACGGTATTGATGAATGTTATACCTGCGCAAGTTGCGGGAGTGACTGAAATACATCTTGTTTCGCCACCGGATAAGAATGGAAACATTCATCCTGATGTTTTGTTGGCTGCATCGCTGCTAGGCATTAAAAATATTTATAAAGTTGGCGGAGCGCAAGCTGTTGCTGCACTTGCGTATGGAACGGAAACAATTTCGGCGGTTGATAAGATTGTTGGTCCCGGAAATATTTTTGTTGCAACCGCTAAACGAATGGTGTATGGAACAGTTGGCATCGATAGTTTTGCCGGTCCCAGTGAAGTGGTTGTTCTTGCCGATAGTTCGGCAAACGCCACATTTATTGCTTCCGACCTGCTTGCTCAGGCCGAGCATGATGAACGGGCTATACCGATTCTTATTACTCCAAGCCGATCTCTTGTTACTGCAGTTCAATCGGAGATTAATCGATTGCTGAGTGAATTACCCCGAAGATCCATTTTAGAAACTTCGTTACGGGGACAAGGAAGAATTTATCTTGTTGCATCATTGCAGCAGGGAATTGCAATCGCCAATCAACTGGCGCCGGAACATTTGGAGATCATTACCACAAAGGATGAAGCGGTATTGAAACAGGTGAAGCATGCCGGCTCGATCTTTTTAGGAAGTTATTCTCCTGTAGCAATCGGCGATTATTTTGCCGGACCGAACCACGTTTTGCCGACCGAAGGCACATCAAGGTTTTCATCGCCTTTATCAGTCGATGATTTTATAAAAAAATCCAGTGTCATTCGGTATTCCAAAGCAAGGATGGACGCAGTTGCGGATGATATTGCATACTTTGCGGAACGCGAAGGATTAACAGCGCACGCACTGTCCGTCCGTCTGAGAAAGAACAATAAATAATGACTTTTCTGCGACATATAAAACAATCCGTTCGACAATTGGAAGCATATTCGGTAAGGAGCAAACCTCTCTCTCTGGAACTGATCAAACTGAATCAAAATGAGAATCCGTTCGACCTACCGGATGATTTGAAGCGTGAACTTGTTGAAGAGTTCGTACGTCAGCCATGGAATCGTTATCCCGATGTTTTCCCTTCGCGCCTGATTGAAGCACTGTCTATCGATATAGGCGTGCCGATGGAAAGTATTATCGCCGCCAATGGTTCCAATGAACTTATGTATACAGTTCTGATGGCAATTGTTTCGAAAGGAACGAAGGTGCTAATTCCGTCACCGACCTTCTTTCTTTATGAAAAAATCGTTGCAGTTTTGGAAGGGAATGTTGTCGCAGTTTCGGCAAACATTGATCTGACATTCGATGTTGATGGAATTATTGCCGCTGCAGTTCGCGAACGACCCGCTCTTATTATTTTGAACTCCCCCAATAGTCCTACCGGGCAAATGCTCGTGTCTGCGGATGTGGAGCGCATTATCAATTCAACGGATGCTATCGTCCTAGTTGATGAAGCCTATATTGAATTTGCCGATCTTCCATCTGTGTTGCCGCTCATGCAAAAATATGACAGGTTGATTGTGCTGAGAACATTTTCCAAGGCGTTTTCACTGGCTGGTTTACGGATTGGGTATGTGATGGCTCAGCCGGCTCTTTGTGCCGAACTTTTAAAACCAAAGATTCCGTTTACGGTGAATAATTTTTCGGCTGCTGCCGCGATCACATTATTACATAAAAAAGATTTGATTTTGGATCGAATTCGATACATCAAAACACAAAAAGAAATTCTATTTAATGCTCTAAGCGCTATTAATGGAATCAAATCCTTTTCTTCACAGACAAATTTTCTTATCTTTCACGTAAAGAATAATGCTGCTAAATTGTTCGAATCCTTGCTTTCGGAAAATATTCTAATCCGAGACGTCAGTTCTTACCCGATGTTGGAAAATACCCTGCGCGTAAATGCTGGGACCGAAACAGAAAATCAGAAATTTTTAGCATCGCTGAAAAAATATGTGTAACGGTCTGAAGCGAGTGCCGTAACGGTACATTGTTTCGGCAATAATGTAAGGAGATCAATGAAGATTTTAGTGTTCGTCAATCATGTTCCTGATACGGAAACAAAAGTAAAAGTCGGCGCGGACGCAAAGTCCATCGATCCGACCGGTGTCAATTATATGCTGAGTCCGTACGATGAGTTTGGCGTAGAAGAAGGATTAAAAACAAAACAACAACTTGGAGGAGAAGTGGTCGTTGTGTCCCTTGGAGGTGAAACCAATAAGGAAACACTTCGCAAAGCGTTGGCGATGGGTTGTGATAAAGCGGTATTGTTGAAAGATTCCTCGGTTCGTGATTCGTATTCCGTTGCACGCTCTTTAGCTGATTATGCAAAAGAATATGGCGCTGATATCATCTTCTGCGGTAAACAGTCGATCGATTATGACGATGCGCAGGTTGGCGCACTCGTTGCGGAAATGCTAGGAATTCCTTCCGTTTCGGTTGTTGTAAAATTGGAAATAAAAGAAGGCAGTATCACTGCGGAACGGGAGATTGAAGGAGGACACGAAGTAGTCGTTTCCAAACTTCCTGCTGTAATCTGCGCTCAAAAAGGGCTAAATGAACCCAGGTATCCATCGTTAAAAGGGATCATGGACGCAAAAAGGAAGCTGATTGAGGAGAAAATTCCTGCAGCAGTAGAATCAAGAGTAGAAGTTATTGCAATGAGCAATCCTCCCGCGAAGGCGCAGGGGAAAATCGTCGGAACTGATGCTTCTGCAGCTGCAGAACTGGTACGTTTGCTCCATGAAGAAGCAAAAGTGCTCTAACATATTTATCCGGGATATTGAAATTATGAAAATATTAGCATTTGCAGAACAACGGAACGGGCAATTTAAAAAAACTGCGTTTGAAGTAGTGACAGCAGCAAAAACAATCGCAGGTCAATTGAATGGTGAAGTAATCGCCGTTGTGGTTGGAAATAATATTGCATCGATCGCCGGTCAGCTTGGCGGCTACGGTGTGGCAAAGGTGCTCATCGTAGAAGATACGCGTCTGGAATTATATTCAACAACAGCGTTTGCAAAAATTATAGCGGATGTTGTAAAAGAAGAAGGAGTCGAAATCATTCTTCTCCCGGCAAGTGAAATGGGAAAAGATGTTGCACCACGCGTTTCCGTAAAACTGGACGCTGGATTGGCGGCCGGATGTACTGCATTAAAAGTGGAAAATGGAATTGTGAAAGCAACCCGTCCGGTGTATGCAGGGAAAGGCCTTGTGGATGTTATTGTAAAAACCCCGGTAAAACTTTTTACGTTGCGTCCGAATGTATTTACGGCAAGTGCTCCGGGTAATATAGAAGCAGTTGTGGAACGCCGGCAGGTTAATTTGGAAGAAACAGATTTTGCAGTTTCGGTGAAAGAAATAAAAGCATCAAGCGGTAAAAAAGATGTTGCTGAGGCCGATATCATTGTTTCGGGCGGCAGAGGATTAAAAGGACCAGAGCACTTTGGAATGATTGAAGAACTTGCCGGTTCGTTGGGAGCGGCAGTGGGTGCTTCTCGTGCAGTCGTAGATGCCGGTTGGCGGCCGCATGACGAACAAGTCGGTCAGACTGGAAAGACGGTATCACCGTCCCTCTATATTGCTGTTGGTATTTCCGGCGCAGTCCAGCATCTGGCAGGTATGTCTTCATCTAAATATATTGTTGCTGTGAATAAAGATAAAGATGCACCAATCTTTACCATTGCGGATTATGGTATTGTCGGTGATGCTTTTGAAGTCGTTCCAGCAATAACCGCTGAAGTTAAAAAAATATTGGGCAAGTGATGCAGCGTACTGCGTTTATTGTTGATTTATAATACACTCGCTGTAGTGAAGAATTAGGAGAAAGATAGTGGAGAAAGTTCAGGTAGACATACTGGGATTATCGACAAGTCCGTCGAGTGCCGGTGCGTACGCATTGATCTTAAAAGAAACAAACGGGAAACGGAAGTTGCCGATCATTATTGGGGCATTCGAAGCCCAGTCCATTGCTTTAGAATTGGAGGGGATGAAACCGCCCAGACCATTAACTCACGATCTGATGAGAAATATTATTGATACGTTTGCAGTTTCATTGAATGAAGTATGTATCAATGAGCTTCGCGATGGCACATTCTATGCAAAACTGACGATTGAAGGATTGAGCGATATTCAGGAAATTGATTCGCGCCCGAGCGATGCAATCGCTTTGGCGGTACGGTATGGCGCACCGATTTATGTTGGAGAGGAAGTGTTAAATGAAGCAGGAGTTGTTTCGGAGGATGAAGAGGATGTTGAAGAGACTGCAGTAAAAGAAGAAACGGAAGAGCTTAAAAAACCATTGACAAAACTGGAACAATTGCAAACATCTCTGAAAGAGGCAATAGAAAAAGAGGAGTATGAGAAAGCAGCGAAACTAAGGGATGATATTCGAAAACTTGGAATTAGCGATCAATAAAAAAACCGCTTCGGCGGTTTTTTTATTTCACTAAAGATAACATTTCTTTAACCGCTTGTCCAAGACCTACAAATGCCGCATGAGAAATGATCGAATGCCCGATGCTCAACTCATCTATCTCCGGGATTGCGCTCACCGCCGATACATTTATGTAGTTTAATCCATGTCCTGCGTTTACACCAAGATTAAGTTTTTTTCCTGCAGAAGCAGCATGTTTAATTGTCTTCAGATACCGTTGAATGTCTTCTGGTGTTTTTGCCTCTGCGTATTCTCCGGTATGAATTTCAATCATATCAGCGCCGATTTCTTTCGACGTTTCAATTTGTATTAACACAGGGTCAATGAACAGGCTTACGGGAATATTTTTGGAGTGGAATTGTTGAATGACATTTTTCAACCTTTCTTTATGGGTAATTACATCCAATCCGCCTTCTGTCGTTAATTCCTGTCGTTTTTCCGGCACGAGCGTTACCAGATTGGGCAAAACTTTCAGCGCAATAGTAACTATCTCTTCCGAAGCGCCCATTTCTAAATCAAGTTTGGTTTCAAGAATTTCACGCAGTTTCCAGACGTCATGATCTTTTATATGGCGTCGATCTTCGCGTAGGTGGACAACAATTCCATCTGCGCCAGATTGTTCGCATATCTGTGCAGCAACAACTGGGTCCGGTTCAGAACCCCCTCTTGAATTTCGCAATGTTGCGATATGATCAATATTGACACAGAGTCTCATACTAATGTTGAAAAATTACAAAATTTCAGCGAGTATTCAAAGGTGATAAAGTATTATGCCGTAACTTTTTATAGGCTGGATCGTAAAAAATTTATACTATCTATAACCGGAGGTTCCTATGCAACGTATTGTTACGCTTATTAGTGCCGTTTTGATGTTCGTTTCTGTTTCCGCTGCCCAGGATACCGATGTTGAAGACCGCATTGATCAAACCACAAATAGTTTTGAAAAACTAGTTGATGATGTCGTTGACCACATTGAATCTCAGATGGATTATATAGTCGAAAAGCGATCCAACAACGTTGAATATCGTAATGACATTGATGAACAAGAACGCGACAACAAAAATGCAAAAATCTCTTCGGATGCTGTCACGTACAACGGTAATACGGAAATTGTCGACAAAGATACTGTGATGGGAGATTTGGTAGTGAAGAATGGTACGTTAATTGTACGAGGTACAGTGAACGGCGACATCCTTGTTGTTAACGGTGATATCGAATTAAAAAGGACATCCCGCATTAATGGGAATGTACGGGCGATGAACGGAGGGATTTCAAAAGAAGATGGTGCGTATGTTGAAGGATTTACGGAACAGTCTTCTACTACACCAGCGAATAAATATCGACGAAAAACTACTTATCGTACAAAATATTCATATTCCTTCAAACCCTACTTTTGGAATTCGGAAAATGTCTTTGATGATAATTTTCTTTTTCGCTACAATAGAGTTGAGGGTCTGTTCTTTGGAATAGGATCAGAAAAAAAATTCTATTGGGATGGGAGTAAAGCAATCTCCGGTTATGGATCTTTCGGTTATGGAGTTACTTCCCATAAATGGCGGATTCAGATGGGATTAGGCAGACAGTTTGCCGTATCTGATGAAACGCTGTATGAAATTGGTGGTGAAGCGCATAGCTTGACGGATACAAAAGACGAATGGATTATGTCGCTAAGTGAAAACAACCTTGCTGCGTTGTTTTTCAGGGAAGATTTCCGGGATTATTATCAGCGCGAAGGGTTTTCTTTGCATTCATCTCGTTACACAAAAGACATGGATATGTCTATGATGATTGATGTCCGGTACTTAAATGATCGTTATGCGACGATGCATACCGGCGCTCGATGGGCAGTTTTTGGCGGGAATACATTTCGCGGGAATCCACAGGTGAACATAGGAACGATGAAAAGTATCTCACTCAGTGCAGGCATCAGCACGGTTGAAAAATATCGTTTCCATACAGAAGGATGGAATCTGTATGCCCGAGGAGAATATGGCGGAAATGAACTCGGAGGGGATTTCGATTTTTCACAAGCGATAATTGATCTTCGACGGTTTCAACCATTGTCAGATGATGATCAAATCAATCTCCGGCTCCGCGCAGGAATGCTAGAAGGGAACACCATCGCACAAAAGGACTTTCAACTTGGCGGTGCAAATACGTTGCCGGCTTATGGATTTAAGGAATTCTCGGGGAACAGGATGTTACTTGCCAACTTAGAATATCGGTTGAGTGGAGAATTAATCGATGAAATATTTTTTTTCCCCAACAGTCTAAGTGTGATTGCCTTCGGCAACGCTGGAGCTGTGACAACTGTAAATACAAAATGGGCAGTGTACGAAGGTCTTACTTCCTTCAAATCATCACAGGTTCGTTCAGATTACGGTTTCGCCATAGCTTGGCATGATGGCGATGCCCGGTTGGGTTTTGCTTGGAGAACAGATAAGCAGGCCCCAGTGGCAATATTCTTTAGACTCAACAAAGCATTCTAAGTAGATTTATTTCCGCACCACATATTGAATCTGTTCCGGTTGTAACTGGACAATCTTAACATGTTCTGGTCCTGTAATCGTTGCTTTTATCATTCCACTTGTGTCGAGCAGAATGGCTTTATAATCAATGTATGCCTGAAAATCCTTTTTCGATAAATGTGCTACGTTGTTCACCCCTGATCTAACAATGATTGAAATTTTCGGTGGGATGAGAACAACATTTCTATTTTCAGGAACTTGCATAATTTCAATTGGAATATCTTCGATAGTTCGCTCGGCTATTGGTTGAACATCGAATGTTACAACAATAGTTGTATTTGGGCGCGCGATTTCAAAGAGTAAAGTATCCGACAGCGCGAATTGCATTTTCACTGGCGCATTGAGATCAAATAACGCTACTGATGTAGTGTTCCACGAATGAACTTTAGAGAGTAGAGAACGGGCCCCAGTAATAGTAATACTGTCCGGCTTTGCTTCGATATGTCCAACAATTCCAAATCCATCACGGAAAGTAATATTTATCGATGGGGTAATCGGTACCTTTTTTGATGTGCGCTCTTCTAGACGAACGATTACAGTATCCGGAGATGTTGAAAGTATTTTAATTGATGAAGTCATGTTTACCCGTTCAGTCAAATCCCGGGAGGTAAAAAGCGTATTGTTTTGCGACAATGTTAAAAAGTCAATAGTATAATATAGGTTTGGAGTGAGTAAAGTGTTTAATAATTGCCACCCGGATCCTTGAATAGTGAATCGAACAGTTCTAGGTAATGGTACGGCCACTGCTTGGTCAGGGCGGAGGTTTTCAATTCTTACTTGAACTTCGATTGTGGTAATAAAGAGATTGCCCAGATTAACCGAAGTCCAAACAAGAAAGGCAAAAAAAAGAGAAAAGAGTAAGAGGGGAAATTTACGTTCTTTCATATGATATTGAAGAAAATATAGCGATTGGAGCGAGGAGAATCAAATATGAAAGTAATAAATCGACGTGATCGGAAGTACCTTGTTTACGTTATTGCGCGGAGTATCAAAATTCTCTAGCAGCCGGCGCTCATTATCTGAAACACATCAAAACGCAGAGCAAACAATCGCTGAACTTCATCAATGTGAAGATCGATTGGAAGAAGCTCCTGCAACCAATTGAACGTGTTCTTTCAAAAGAGAAAGCCGGTCTTTCATCATCTGGACGTCCATCGCACGATCGACTGGTGATCGTCAAGTGCTTTCTCCTTCAGAGTATCTATAATCTCTCGGATCCTCGCTTTGAGGAAGAGATTGCAGACCGAAGAAGCTTTCAGCTTTTTCTCGGCTTGGCCAGTGGTGATTTGATACCGGATGAAACTGCGATCTGTAGGTATCGTGAACAATTTGCACGGTTAGGCTTAGACCAAAAACTCTTTTCGTCATTCAACAAACAGCTTGAATAGCGTAGAATGATCGTCGGTAAAGGGACCATCGTTGATGCGACGATCAAAGAAGCACAGGCAACACCCAATAGTCATCATGATTCTGATGCCCAATTCACGGTGCGTAGAGGAAAAACGCACTACGGGTATAAGGGCATATTGGTATGGATGATCAAACCGATGTGATCCATACGGCAGAGTTCACATCTGCCAATGTTCATGATTCAAATAAGTTCGACGATCTCCTGTTCGGCACAGAGAAACAAGTGCACGCCGATAAAGGATATGCCAACAAAGAACGCCGTATTGCATTGCAAAAAGCTGGTATCGTTCCAAAGATCATGCATAAGGGATACGGGAATCGACCGTTAACAAAAAAGCAGATCGTTCAAAACAAAATATTTTTTCGAACTCGAAACGCTGTTGAGAAACCGTTCGCGTTTATGACAGTGGTCTTGAATTACACCAGGTGCCGATATTATGACTTCAAACGCAACCGCTTCCAGTTCTCGATGGCGGCTCTGGTCTATAATATCAGGCAAATGATCACTCTAACGCCAAAAAGAGCGCGGTAGAGTGTCTAACAACACTCTTCTTAAGATGCTCCCACACTTTGGGAGATCTTCGGATGATGAATTGACCTTGTCAAAGAACATTTTACCACCCAACCAACTCTTTTTTACACTCTCTCACTCAAACAACGCGCTGAGAGGGTTTTTTCAGATGTCCCTATACAAATATTAAAAGAATCAAAACCCTCATTCTTGAGGGTTTTTTATTGTGCTGTGCAGTAACATCAACTATGAGGTTAAAGTCTTCTTATCACCGAAAGCAAACCGGGCGATATAGTCACACGTAAAGTGTTCACTGTAACGTGGGATCTAAAGAATCCAAGACGAAAATCCAAACTGAAGAAACAAGCGAACCGGAGGTGGCTTTCCGCATCGACGATCCGTTAATAAAACTGAGAAGTCAGCTACACACCAATCGGCTTAGTAAACTTAAGGAGCAGTGTGCAAAAGGAAACTGAGGATACGGGAAGTGTTTACGTTCAGTATGGAAGGGAAGCTGATGTTATGACTGTGGGGGGCATTGTAAAGTTGATCATGAGCGAGGGAGATGCGAAAGCCGAAACTGAAATGATTCTAAGCGAATGCTAAAAGCAAAAAGTGAAATGCATAGCGATGCTTTGTGAGGAGCCAGAGGAGTGTTCATAGTAGCATTAGAATATCTGATGAAAGTCGAAATGAGTTCGTTGCAAGCCCGCCTCTGGCGGGCAAGAAGGTTGCGTGAAGAGACTCTGTTGTAAGGAAACGAACTACCATAGAGAATGAAAAAAAACAATAGTCGAAGGATTATTCCCCGTAAGGAACTATAGAATCGCCAGAAAACCTCGGACTTATGAAGGTAGTTGGCAAAAAAGGATACAGTGACAAAGAAACGAAAATGGTTTTGTCTCTACGATAAAAGCTTTGCCCATCACAATCTTGAGCAAACAAGGGAACGTGCTTGTTCAAATCACTTTTTAGAATTTTGACGCGGTGACAACAACCACACAATGTCAGCGAGGTGATTAGCAACTGAATCTCACGTTGAGAGGATTTGGAAACTACTTTCGAATGGCAAATGTGAAAGGTCTGTTTGGGCAATTAAACCACTGGGTCAGAATGCGATTGCGGTGTTTCATCGAAAAGCGGTGAAACATCAGAGCTTTCGCATCTCAAAAGATATCTTACGTGCAAACGAACTTGTTTCTCTCCTTAACCTTATCACTGATCCACTAAAGCCCTTAAGAGGAGTTAATCTCACGGGAAAGCCGAATACGGGAAATCCGTCCGTTCGGTTTGATGATGGGACGGAGGATCATTGCAATCCTCCTCTATATCTAAATAATTCCACGCGATTATCAGAGAATATCGACTGGATGTATTTACTTACATAACGCGAAAAGGATCAGTTGCTACCAAGTAAAATAACAAAAGCACGAAAAGAGTTTCTTAAAATTGCAATAAGTTTGTTTTTGTAACTCTCCACTTTTTATCCTATTTTTACTAAACACCATTTTTTCTATCACAATCCTATAAGATTATGGCCGTCATCAAAAATGTGAAACAAACAAAAAAAACGCACGGCTCAATGATTATTCCCTTAACATATCAACATCCAGCTGCGATCGCGGTTATTTTTTTGTCCTTGATTATTTTCTTTCATGAATTGGTATTTGATGGCAAAGTCTTTATTGCAGCAGATAATATTGCATCAAAAAGTTTTCAGACTTTAGTCGCCGATGCTGACCAGCAAGATGTTTTTCCTCTTTGGAACCCCTACATATTTTGCGGCATGCCTGGATATGCAAGTTTGATGATTCACGGAGAACGATATTTTGACATGTCGGCTTTAGTAATAAACCGTACTTCAATTCTATTCGGAGCGATCATTAACAGTCCGGATGTCGGTTGGGGATTGTTCTATTATCTCATCTTAGGAATTGGGATGTATTGGTTTGTTTATGACAAATTGAAAAACAAAATTGCAGCTTTGATATCCGGTCTTGCGGTGATGCACTCAACATTCATTATTATTCTTGTAATGGTGGGGCATATGACGAAAGTTCCCGTGATTGCTTTTTTCCCATTTATCTTCATGATTTTGGAACGATTAAGAGAAAAGTTTACGGTAGTATCTTTTTTATCTCTGATTTTGCTCGTGCACTTTATGCTTTTGCCGGGACATATTCAAATGATTTTTTATTGTTATCTCGCTTTCGGTTTATACTATTTGTTTTTTCTGCTGCGAACAATTTTTAAAAAAGAAAACTGGAAAGGCTTGCTTCAATCCGGAATAGTCTTTGCTGTTGCAACTGTTCTTGCATTCGCTATGACAGGTGATCAATACCTCTCGACATTGGAATATTCTGAATACTCAATGCGGGGTTCAGATCCGATTGTTCCATCGACTCAACAACAGGCGAAGGGCACTACAAATGGAGGATTGGATTATGATTATGCAACGAATTGGTCATTTTCTCCAGGAGAAATAATTTCTTTTTTCATACCTTCTTCGCATGGATTTGGTTGGCATTCATATCGGGGTGTTTTGTCGCAAGGGCAGGATATGCGATTAAACACGTATATTGGAAATATGCCTTTTACCGATGCACCCCAATATATGGGGATCATTATTATCATGTTCGCTGGAATCGGTGCATGGAGGAACAGGAAAGATCCGTTTGTTCAATATATTATTGTACTTATTGTATTATCACTGTTGGTCTCTTTCGGGAAAGAGTTCTCAGTGATCTACGATCTGATGTTTAATTATTTCCCGATGTTTAATAAATTTCGAATACCATCTATGGCACTTATTCTTGTGCAAATCATGCTTCCTGTCCTTGCGAGTTATGGAATAGTATCCTTGATGAAAGATGCCGAAGAACAAAATATACGAAGGAAAAAATATCTTGAATATTCGTTGTTGGCTGTTGCGACATTATTAATTATTTCTATCATTGCAAAAGATTTCATTGTTACGATCTATGAATTATTTATTTCACAACAGGAAGCAACTCAAATTCTTTCAAGGTCATACGGAAACAATCAAGCAGTATTGAACGAGCTATTTAAAACCATCGGCACATTAGTTGCCAGCGATGTTACTTTTGCTTCTCTCTTCATTTTAGTTGCACTTGTAGCACTGTATTTATTCCAAACTAATAAAATTACTGTCTCCTTGTTGACGGTTATTTTAGTTATAGCTGTTTTAAGTGACCTTTGGAGAGTGAATAGTAAACCGATGGATGCAAAACCTGGGATTGAATCGTCGGACTATTTTACAAAACCAGAATTTGTCTCTTACATCAAACAGGATACGACGCTTTATCGAGTTTTAGAATTTGAAAATGGTCAACCACCGTATAACAATACACTTGCATATTGGAGAATTCAAAGTGCCTTCGGTTACTCTGGCACAAAAATGCGGCAAGTTCAGGATATGTACGATGTTGCCGGTTTGGGAAATCCTCTCCTGTGGGGATTGATGAATGTAAAATATATCATTTCTGATCGACAGGATTCCAATAATGTTATGATACCTGTGTATGGCGCACAAGGGAAATTTGTCCATTATCATCGGACTGATTTACCACGAGCTTTTTTTGTTGATCGATATGAAGTAGCGACCGGATTGGAGATCCTGAATAAGATTAAAGATATGAACTTCAACCCTCGCGAGGTTGCCTATGTTATGCAAGACCCGAAATTGAAAATTGATCGACCTCTGGTGGGAGCAACAGCAGAGTATATACATTTTGGTATTCAGGATCTTGAACTTCGTGTGACGGCAACAGGTTATAATCTACTGTTTTTGAGTGAAGCATGGTATCCAAAAGGATGGAAAGCATTTATTGATGGGAAAGCAACAGATATTCAAAGGATCAACTACATGTTCAGAGGAGTTGTTATTCCACCGGGTGACCATATTTTAACGATGGCTTTTGAGCCGACAGGGTTTTACCTTGGAAAGAATTTGAGCTTAGGGATTAATCTGGTCGTTATTGGAGGATTTGTCTTCATC
>JALNZH010000013.1 GCA_023229405.1 Bacteroidota bacterium | reverse complement strand
ACGTATCTTGTTCCGCGTCAGTGAAATCAGTGCAATTTCAAAGATGTCGAGGATGCCCATTGATGAAATATTTTATACTATTTACAAGTATCTGATTGAAATCATTGTCATTGCGAAACCGACCTGTGCATAGACGAAGGGCGGGCGAAGCAATCTAAAAACCAAGGATGATTGCTTCGTCGTCCTGGGAAACGGACTCCTCGAAATGACCCGCAATTGTTTTTGTTGTTTCCTAAAACCTGCGCGGCATTCCTCCGCCGCCTTGCCGCTGCTGATTGAACGGTGAAGAATTCTGAGTAGATGAGATGCGTTGGGAGATCGTTCCGACGACAATTTCCGTTCCCTCTTCGATCCGTCCGCGCATGATCTCGGTATATGTTCCGTCGGAAATTCCAGTGCGGATCATAACCGGTTCAAGCTTTTTTCGCTCGTTCATAACCCAAATTCTGTTAATCCCACGAATCTGGGTTCGCCGCTGATCGAAACCGCCCGATCCCTGAGCTCCTCCCCCCTCACGCTGAATCATTTCACCCCATTGACGGTGTCGTTCAGCGCGGGAAGAATCTCCCCTTTCGCTGCGATTCCGTATAGTATCCTTTAGTACCTCAATATATTCTTCCGGCGGATTGAATCGAAGTGCGACGGACGGAACTTTTATTACATCTTCCTTTTTGACAATCATTATTGTCACGGTTGCCGTCATACCGGGCATTAATTTCAATTCGGGATTAGGAACATCGATTATGACCGTATAATTGACCACATTCTGTTCCATTTTTGGCGATAGACGCACCTGTCGGACTTCACCGTGAAAGGTTTGTTCTGGATACGCATCCACTGTAAATGACACTTCCTGTCCTTCTTTCACTTTTCCGATATCAGCTTCATCGACATTCGTCTGCACCTGCATCTTCGTCAAATCGTTGGCAAGGGTAAAAAGTGTCGGAGCGGAAAAGCTTGCTGCAACGGTTTGTCCGACATCAACAGCGCGGGAGATCACAACACCGTCGATTGGAGACTTTATTGTCGCATACCGGAGATTGATCTTTGCCCGTTCCACCTGAGCGACAGATTGTTTCCGGGCGGCGTCGTTTGCTTCGAATTGTGCAAGCGCAGCATCATAGTCCGCCTGGGAAGCAAGACTTTTTTCCAACAACGTTTTAATCCGTTCGAAGCTCCGTTTTGCTTCATTATATTGTGCGGTGCTTCGCTGCAAACTTGCTTCAGCGTCGCGTACGCTGGCTTCAAGGAATGTCGGATCGATTTGTGCGACAATCTCACCCTTTTTTACCTTGTCATTAAAATCGACATTTACTTTTTGCAACGTTCCAGAAACCTGTGAACCAACCTGTACTGTCCGTACTGCGCTCAGCGTTCCGGTTGCGGTGACCACTACGTGTATATCGCCACGGGAGATTTTTTCGAAACGAAATTGAATAACTTCACCACCGTTTTTGGAATAGAAATAATACCCGGTGGTACCGCCAAGTAACACCAACGCTGTAACAGTGAGGATAAGTTTATTTTTCATTGGTCCGTCAATTCATGAGAGATACCGTTTGGACAATCTAAGGCCAATGTAAGTTTAGCTCTTACCCTGACAATTTTTCGCACTTTCCCAGTCTGCAAAAAATACCTCCGTACACACCACGACCTCGCATTTGTGTGCGAGGTCGTAATGAACCACTTACTCTAATTCGTGAGCATCAACAGCGCAAACAGCGACCATATTGACGATATCGGTCACTTCCGCACCATGCTGCAACACATGTACTGGTTTTGCCATTCCCATAAGAATCGGTCCAATAAGTTCAGCTTCGCCGATACGTCCCATCAACTTGTACGCGATATTCGCAGAATTCAGACTCGGGAAGATCAACACGTTAGCAGCACCTTTTAGCGTACTGAACGGATATTCTTTCTCGAGAATTTCCGGCGTCACCGCCGTATCGGCCTGCATTTCGCCATCCACCATCAAATTCGGATTTTTCGATTTGATGATCTGGACCGCCTGCTTGATCTTTTCCGATCGAGGATGTTTTGTTCCACCGAAATTGCTGAACGACAACATTGCCAGTCTCGGCTCTACGTCAAATCGCTGCACGGTTTCCGCCGTCAACAGCGCAATCTCTGCCAATGTATCGGCATCCGGATCGATATTCACCGTCGTGTCCGAGAAGAAGTATGTTCCCTTCTTTGCAATCACTGCATACATGCCGGAAACATTTCTGATCCCTTTCCGCATACCAATAACATTCAACGCGGGACGAATCGTATCGGGATAATTAGTTGTAAGACCCGCAATAACACCATCCGCATATCCGAGTCGGACCATCATCATAGAGAAATAGAAGCGCTGCTGCATCGCCCGTTCCGCATAATAATGGGTCACACCTTTTCGCTGACGAAGCTTGTAATATTCTTCAACAAACTGGCCGCGCTGTGGGAAGGTCTTTGGATCAACGATCTCAACAGTGGAATCGAATTCCAGATGAAGATCGCGGATAGCTTTCTGAATTTTTTCTTCGTTGCCAACAAGAATCGGCTGCGCGATGTTTTGATCTATCAAAATCTGTGCTGCACGCAGAATTTTCTCTTCGTCCCCTTCCGGGAAAATGATCCGTTTCATAGATTTGCGTGCTTTTGCAAAAAGCAGGTTGGTAAATTTTTTCGATCGGCCAAGGCGCTCTTCCAGTTTGTCGCCGTATTTTTCCCAGTCCGTAATTGGTACGCGGGCAACACCACTGTCCACTGCGGCTTTTGCTACTGCAGTCGCAACAAATCGCAATGCACGCGGATCGAGAGGTTTCGGAATAATATATTCTTTGCCAAAGGTAATTGGCTTTCCGCCATACGCCTTAATCACGGAATCAGGTACATCTTCTTTCGCCAGTTCCGACAATGCACGAACAGCCGCTTTTTTCATTTCTTCGTTGATCATTGTTGCACGCACATCGAGCGCACCGCGGAAAATAAACGGGAATCCGAGCACATTGTTTACCTGGTTCGCATAATCCGAACGGCCGGTCGCCATAATCACGTCATTGCGGACACTTGCCACTTCTTCCGGTGAAATCTCCGGATCAGGATTTGCCATAGCGAAAATAATTGCATGCGGTGCCATTGTTTTCACCATTTCTTTCGTCACACAATCTTTTGCCGAAAGACCGACGAACACATCGGCGCCGACGAGCGCTTCGGCCAGCGTTCGCGCCTTGGTGTTACTCTGATATTTTTCCTTATAGGAATTCATATCATTCGGCCGGCCGGTATAGATCACTCCCTTGGTGTCGCACATAATCATATTCTCTTTTTTCATCCCGAGCGAGACCTGAAGATTTGCACAAGCAATCGCCGCTGCACCGGCACCGTTATAGACTACCTTTACTTCATCGATCTTCTTGTTGGAGATCTCCAAAGCGTTGATCAGCGCCGCTGCGGTTATAATCGCCGTACCATGCTGATCATCGTGAAACACCGGGATCTTCATTGTTTTACGTAGTTCCTCTTCCACAATAAAACAATCCGGCGCTTTAATATCCTCCAGATTAATCCCGCCGAACGTCGGCTCGAGTGCTTGAACTACTTTAATGATTTCCGCTGGTGTTTTTGCATTAATCTCGATATCGAACACATCGATGTCCGAAAATTTTTTGAACAACACCGCTTTCCCTTCCATCACCGGTTTCCCGGCTTCTGGTCCGATGTTGCCTAGGCCAAGAACAGCAGTACCGTTCGAAACAACGGCAACAAGATTTCCTTTGGCAGTATACTTGTAGACATCGTCGGGATTTTTTTCGATCTCCAGACAGGGAACGGCAACGCCTGGTGTGTATGCTAAGGAAAGATCTCGTTGAGTGGAGAATGGTTTTGTGGGTGAAATTTCTAGTTTTCCTTTACGACCCTGGCTGTGATAGTCAAGGGCCTCTTGATCACGTATTTTCATATTGACCTCGCATCATTGTATTGTGAATGTTTCATGCATATTGTTCTTGTTGAGTATCGCCTTTTGCCGAATCTACAACATGTCGACTCGATTGAAAACGATGCTGATGACATGGACTTTAATTTGTTTCATTGTTTCAATTTCGGATGGGGATGCGTATACGCATCCGCCAATCATTCGTTCCCTGCAGGTTAGGACTCACTTCAAAATTAAATAACGCCGCATCAACATAGGCATCTACAACGTTTACGATATACGTAATTGCCAAATACCATCCGAATTCATTCCGTTGATTTTTATAAAAATCCCTCAGATTGCGCAGGTCGGTATCTCCACCCGGTTGTGCCGATGTTATCGATGTGTCGTATTGGAAACGGTATGTTCGGTATAAATCGTCCTGCCGCCGATACACAGAGTAGAAATAATAACCCAATCCCCACACAACCGGTGTTTTCCAATACGATTCATTATACATCTGTCCTGCTCCGGGAAGTACCATTGAACCAAACATAGCGATTGTAGTGGATTTTGGTGGAAGAATGGTGGTGTCCACAATTCCGATCTGCGCAGCAATCAGCGAGTCTTCGTTGATGATCCGGTGGCCAATTGTATCGGCAGTGAAAGGGGAAAAATGAGGAGCGTACATTGAATGCTCATATCGCGAAACATATTGCGCTGATCCGACTGTGACTATCATCAGCAGACAGGTCAGCGAATATAGTAATGAAAGTTTCATTTAGGGGATGAGTGCAACGATTTCAATTTCAACAAGTGCATCTTTGGGAAGCCGTACCACTTCGACTGTGGAACGAGCCGGCGATGCTTCTCCGAAATATAGAGCATAAATCTCGTTCATCGCTGCAAAGTCGTTAAAATTTTTTAGGAACACTGTTGTCTTCACGGCATGTTTGAAATCCGTATGCGATGCATGCAGGATTGCCTTTAAATTTTCACATACCTGCTTGGTCTGATCCTGTATCGTTGTTCCGATCATTTGACCGCTCTTCGGATCGAGTGCAATCTGACCTGCGGTAAATAATAGTTGTCCCTGCGTCGCCACCGCTTGATTATACGGTCCGATTGGCAGAGGTGCTTGTTCGGTTTTGATAATTGTTTTCATAGGTTTTTCGTTATTCGTTTGAGCAGCGCTCAGTGAAATGAGAAATATCACAACGACAATACTTCGCATTAGTACACTCCGAATTATGATTCCAGAAGATCGATCAAACGGTCAAGATCATCCGCATTATAGTATTCAATCCCAATCTCGCCTCCGCCGGAAGCATTTTTCCGGATGCTGATCTTTGTTCCGAATTGATGACGTAATCTCGTTTCAATCTGTTGAAATCCTGCATCGCCCCGTAGGGTGGAAATTTTTGACGGTGATTTTGAAGATCGTTTTGCTTCTTTCCCTTTCACCTCATCTTCGATCCTTCGAACGGACCAGCCATCTTCGACGATCTTCGAAAACAACTTTAATTGCTTCTTCTCATCCTGTACGCCGAGCAGCGCCCGCGCATGTCCCATCGATATCTTATTCTCGCGAACACCCTGGCGGATCTTCTCCGGCAATTTCAACAGACGGAGAAAATTTGTGACGGTGGAACGTTCTTTCCCTACTTTTTCCGCTACCTGATCTTGTGTTAAATTACATTCATCAAGCAACCGCTTGAACGATAACGATACTTCGATCGGATTCAAGTTCTCACGCTGCAGATTTTCAATCAATCCAAGTTCGAGCATCTCAGCATCGGTCTCAACAGTGATGATGTACGCCGGGATGGTTCTTTTTCCTAATTCCTGCGACGCACGTACACGCCGTTCGCCAGAGATCAGTTCATACGTTCCGCTGATCATCTTGCGTACCGTAATCGGCTGGATGATGCCGTTTTGTTTGATCGATTGCTTTAATTCTTCCAGTGAACGCTGATCAAAATCCAATCGTGGCTGATACGGATTCGGGGAAATGCGAGCGATCTCGATTTCGAGTGTAGATGTGGTCTGCACACCATCTCTGGAGACCGGCAATGACGACGGAATGTTCCGTTCCGGAATCCGCGGAATAAGAGCGCTGAGGCCTTTCCCTAACACTGACTTCGATTTTTGATCAGACATGGACTTAGATGGATTGGGAAACAGATTTCATTGTCGCCTGCCGGTGGGAGGCACGCTGTTGGTCATAATTCTTCATTACTTCTTTTGCAAGATCGATGTAGTTCTTGCTGCCGGACGATACGGCATCGTATAACAGAATTGGTTTCCCGAAACTCGGGGCTTCACTTAGGCGCACATTTCTAGTGACGATCACCGAGAAAACCTTCTCGCCGAAATATTTTTTTACTTCATCAACAATCTGGTTAGACAGCCGCAGCCGGGAATCGAACATCGTCATCAGCACACCTTCAATATCCAGCGAAGGATTGAATGTTTTTTTCACGCCGTTGATTGTATTCAACAATTGTCCCAAACCTTCCAGCGCATAATATTCGCACTGTACCGGGATCAATACGGAATCCGAAGCGGTGAGAGCATTCAAGGTGATTAAACTGAGAGACGGCGGACAATCGATGATGATATATTCGAACTTCTTTCGGACGGGTGCAAGAGCTGCCCGCAATTTTTGCTCGCGTTCCTCTTCGTTCACCAATTCCACTTCCAATCCGACCATATTAATGTGGGATGGAAGAAGCGAAAGAAACGGCATGGACGTTTTGATGATCGCATCCTGTGCGGTAACACTGCCATAAATTACTTCATATGTGCTTTTTTCGAGCGATTTGCTCTCAATTCCCACACCACTGGTGGCATTCGCCTGCGGATCGATGTCGATCAAGAGCGTTTCATGTTCGGCAGCAGCCAGCGATGCCGCAAGATTCACCGCAGTGGTGGTTTTTCCCACACCCCCCTTTTGATTCGCTATGGCTATCACTTTTCCCATGGAACGCTTTATCTTGGATGAAAATTTCTTATTTTATTTCAATTCGTCCATTAATATACTGCATTTCAAAAATGGAAGCAATGAATTTGCGTTGATTCACAATCTCTTATGGAAAAGTATTTATTTATCGGTTTAGGTGGATTTTTGGGAAGTATTGCTCGCTTTGGATTGGCTTCGCTCGTCCAGACGAAAACGGAAAGTCTATTTCCGTATGGGACTATGCTGGTGAACATTATCGGCTGTTTTTTCATCGGATTGTTGATGACATTGTTTCAGGAACGGTTCGTCGTCAGCCAGAATGTACGGTTATTGCTGATCATCGGTATTCTCGGCGGGTTTACGACATTCTCTTCGTTCAGCTACGATACATTTGCATTGATCAAATCGGGAAACCTGTTTGCCGCGGGATTAAATGCAGGAATGAGTTTGTTCGGGTGCCTGATAGCAACCTGGGCTGGTTTTTACGCAGGAGAAAATTTTTAGCGATGATTTACATACATAGATCAGTCGGCAGAATGACGCCGCTAATATTTTACAATACTACTTCCAAATACTATTCCAATCGATCACCCGAATTAAAACGGTAACCTCTTAAAAATTCTTCCGTTCCCATTCTTTTTTTTCCTTCTTGCTGAAGCTCCAGAATCTCCAACCACGCATCAGATGTTTTCACAAGAAGTCCGGCATTGTGGATATTAATTTCTCCTCTTCTGATCTCTAATCTCTGATCTCTGATCTCCGCTTTTCGCGTTTTATAGATCTTGATCGTCTTTCCGTCGTGCATAGTCCACGCCGCAGGATATGGAGAAAGTCCGCGAATGAAATTATGTAGCTGGTGTGTGGTTCCATTCCAGTTGATACGGCATGTTTCTTTAAAGATTTTCGGAGCGGGAGTAGCGAGCGTATCATTTTGTGCCTGCGGTGTTGCAGAACCGAGTTCGATCTTCTGTACAGTTTCCAAGACGGCTGCTGCGCCAAGTTCGGAAAGAGCATCGTGCAATGCGCCGGCATTCATTTCATCCGTAATCGGAACACGCCGCTGAAGAATAACATTTCCCGTATCTACTTTTTCCTGCAAAAAGAATGTTGTGACGCCGGATTCTCGGTCACCGTTAATTATCGCCCAATTGATCGGTGCGGCGCCGCGGTATTTCGGAAGAAGGGATGCATGCAAATTAAACGATCCTTTAGAAGGAATTGTATAAACATCTTTCGGCAGTATACGGAATGCTACAACAACAAAGATGTCTGGTGAAAGGGAAGATAATTGAGAAATGAAGTGCGGATCTTTGAGTGAATCGGGCTGAAGCACCGGGATAGAATGTTTTAACGATATTTCTTTGACGGGAGTAAAACTGACTTGCTGTCCTCGGCCGCGCGGTTTGTCCGGAGCTGTGACGACAGCGGAGACGGTGTAACCGTGTTGTACCAGCAATTCCAGACTCGGCACAGCAAAATCCGGAGTACCCATAAATACAATCTTCATTATTTCTTTTTTGTTTTCGACTTCGGTTCTCCGGAGATGACCACTTCGTACGACGTTTCCACATCTCCTTTCATGATCCGTTTCAGTTTAGCACGGAGGAGCGTGCGTTTCGTTGAAGAAAGATGATCCAGGAATAGGACACCGTTCAGATGATCCATTTCATGCAAAATTACACGGGCAAGCATTCCGTCGGCATCAAGCTCCACTTCATTCATATTCACGTCGGTGAATTTTACCCTGATCTTTTCCGCACGCCACACTTTTTCACGCACGTCGGGAATACTCAGGCAGCCTTCTTCCATCTCCCATTCCCCCTCGTCGTCGATAATCGTCGGATTGATCATCGCCAACGGTTTCGTTCCCTCGCCCGCTTCCATCTCCGTAATATCCAAAACCAGAATCTGTTTTAATTCCCCCACTTGGTTCGCGGCAAGTCCGATACCGTTGGATTCACGCATCGTTTCGAACATATCTTGAATCAGCGTAATATCATGATCCGTAATTTCGGAAAGATGTTTCGCTTTCTTTTTTAGTATGTCGTTGCCGTATAGATAAATCGGTAAAGTTGCCACAATGACTCCTTACAAAAAACTATTGTATGTGTTTCATTGATTCATTGGTTCAATACTCCAACAAATCAATTTCGTTATTGTATCACTCGTCTCGCTTCAGTATACCTTTTCTTATAATACGACGAATATAGCGACGAGAGTGTCACCCCGAAACTGACACTGGCATGAGCAAACATATCATCTCCGATATAAATTCCGACATGCGAAGGATTCTGTCCGGTGGTATTAAAAAAAATCAAATCACCGAATTTCAAATTCTCTTGCGAAACCGATATCCCGAGTTTGACCTGTTCTTCCGTGCTCCGGGGAAGGTTCATCCCGCCGCTCGTGCGGAAGATCTCCCGTGAGAATGCCGAACAATCGATACCGCTTTTCGACTCTCCTCCGTATTCGTACGGAGTTCCCATCCATGCAAGAATCGCATCCATCATCTTCTGTCGTTCAAAACTCCCCGGAGTAGCATCCTCGGTTCGCTTCGAATCTACAGTCTCTTTTTTGGGTGCAACAGGGACTGTCGAAGGTTTTACACTGCTAAACCGCAGTTCAACACTTTTCAGATCAACTTTCTTGTCATCCTCTTTCGTTTCCTCTTCAATTACTTTTGAAGAGAAGCGGATGTTCCCTTTTTTCGCCTTCTTCGATTCACTTTTGCCGGAGTCTTTCCCGGCGAAGCGCGGCGACGATGTGCCGCAGCCGATCAGCCAGAAGGAGAGCGCAAAAACGAGAAATGAAAAGCCCCCTCTATAAAAACGAAGGGGCTTATGATCGAACAACGTTATCATCGATTATCCAAGATACGACCGGAGGTTCTTGCTGCGCGATGCATGCCGCAGCCGGCGAATCGCTTTTTCCTTAATCTGACGGACGCGTTCGCGTGTGAGATTGAATTTTTCACCGATTTCTTCCAGCGTCAATGAGTGTTCCTTGTGCAGCCCGAAATAAAGTCTGATTACTTCCGATTCACGTTCGCTTAATGTCGCCAGCGCGCGTTTCACTTCTTCTTTTAATGACTCATCCATCAGGATAGAATCGGGCGCAGGCTGTCGTTCATCCTGAATTACGTCGAGCAAGCGGTTATCTTCGCCTTGTGCGAACGGCGCATCGACAGAAAGATGCCGTCCGGAAATTTTCAGCGTGTCGGCAACTTCAAATACGGACATATCCAATTCTTCCGCAAGTTCGCTAGCGCTCGGTTCGCGTTCGAATTCCTGTTCCAACTGGCTGAACGCTTTTCCGATCTTGTTCAATGCACCGACGCGATTCAACGGCAAACGAACAATACGGGATTGTTCGGCAAGCGCCTGAAGAATCGACTGCCTGATCCACCATACGGCATATGAAATAAATTTGAACCCGCGGGTTTCGTCGAACCGTTTCGCCGCTTTAATCAATCCGAGATTTCCTTCGTTGATCAAATCGCCGAGCGACAATCCCTGATTCTGATATTGCTTCGCCACGCTCACCACGAATCGGAGGTTTGCCTTCGTTAATTTCTCCAGCGCACGCTGTTCGCCCTTTTTAATGCGCTTCGCAAGATCGATCTCCTCATCCGGCGTCAGCAGATCGACTTTCCCGATCTCCTGAAGATACTTGTCCAGCGACTGACTCTCTCTGTTCGTGTACTGTTTTGTAATTTTCACCATTACTGCTTCACCTTACTATTGTATTCATGAATAGGACAAACTTCTTAACGTCACTCTTGAGCTTGTAGTACAGTCCATTGCATCTGCTCTTCCGGGCAGATCACTATCGTTTGCAGTTAAATTTTATTTTTGCAGAAAGCGCGAGATCCTTAACTGTCATGATTTCAATATATTTGATGCAAACAAACCGTTTTGGATTCAGCGTTATAATCGGCAATTTGCTTTCAATTCAGACGATCGCGATCAGCAATGCAAAATCCCTTTTTGTTGAAGACGAAACGACTGCCGCAATATTCTTTTCACTTTTTGGGTTTTTTCCGAACACTTTCAGGGCACCCATTGCATCCTGCCGCATTTGTGTTTCATTAGACTCCATACAGCAGCAAAAAGTTCAATGGCTTTAAAGATCGTCGTATAGCAAAAATAGTGCTCTGACAATTCCCATAATTACGATCGCTACCGTTTCGTCGTTACATGGTCCACAATAATGCTGGAATCGACAACAATCTTTTTTACACTCACGCCATCAACCGTTTTACGCGTTCGGCAAACTTCTTATTCCCGCTCAGCACACCTTGTGAGTCCAGAAAAGATATCACATGTTCACGGTCTTCAAACTGCACACTGTGTTTTTGCTTTTTTTCCATATTGTTGAGTGACAGTCGGGTTTGGCAAATTTCGAGCTTACAAAACCTGAGAAAGAAAACTAGTCCCTTTTAATTCATTATGCTCAAAGCCAAAATAGTGCACCACGGTTTTCCCAAGATCTGCAAATGTTTGCCGGATTCCGAGGTCGACATTTTTTTTTCCGTTTGGTGAATAGACCACCAACGGCACATATTCCCGCGAATGGTCGGTGCTGTTGTCCGTCGGATCGTTCCCATGATCAGCGGTGATGACCAGAAGATCATCTCCGTGCATCGCAGTAAGAATCCGTGGAAGCTGCATATCAAAATACTCCAATGCACCCTTCATCCCATCCGCATCCTGTCGGTGTCCGAAGAGTGCATCAAAATCAACCAGGTTCGTAAAAACAAAACCATTCGGAGTTTTGTTCGCCCACGCAATCGTCTCTTCAATTCCTTCCGCATTCGATTTTGTGTGTATCTTTTCGCTTAAACTTTTTCCAGCAAATAAATCGTCGATCTTACCGATCGCGACAGTCGGGATATGATGCTTAAAAAGAATATCCAGCATAGTGAGCGCCGGAGGCAGCAGCGAAAAATCTCTCCGGTTCGTCGTCCGCTGATATTTACCGTTCGAACCGGCGAATGGACGTGCAATCACCCGTCCGACCGCATGCGGTCCCACCATCACTTGATGACGAGCGATGGTGCATAATTCATATAACCGCTCCAGCGGAATCACCTGTTCATTCGCGGCAATTTGAAATACAGAATCGGCCGAGGTATAGATGATTGGGAATCCTGTCCGCTCATGCTCCGCTCCAAGTTCCTCCAGAATCACCGTCCCCGACGCCGCTTTGTTTCCCAGCACTTTTTTGCAACCGGTGAGTGAGCAAAACATTTCTATCACATCCGCAGGGAATCCGTTCGGATAATACGGAAAATCTTTCTCTAATATAATACCCGAAAATTCCCAATGTCCGGTCGTACTGTCCTTACCTTTAGAAACTTCGCGCATCTTTCCAAAATTTCCATTTGCGGAGGATTGCTTCGGAATCCCCATAATTTCTGCGATATTTCCCAATCCCAGCAACGCCATGTTTGGCATATGCAGACCGCCGGTCTTTATTGCGGTGTTACAAAATGTATTTGCCGACTCATCATGATAGAGATGCGCGTCCGGAGCGGCGCCGATACCGACACCGTCTAAAACGATACAGACTACTTTCCCGTTCTTTTTCATCAGAACACCCGTACTATATTTCCGCCCGCCTTCTTCGCAAGATCGAGTACATGCGAAGCGTTCTTCACCAGTTCATCGCCGGACATTTTCGCTGAAGCGCCGCTGACTCCGATTGTTACGGAAATCGAAAAGCTTTTTCTGCCGACCGAAACGATGCTGCCGGCTATGGCCGTGCGCAATTTTTCCGCCCACAAAAATGCATCATTCGCAATGGTATCGGCAAGCACGACGGCAAATGTCGAAGCATCAAACCGCGCTACAATATCGTACGGCCGAACACTTGCACGTAAATGGCGTGCAACATGAACCAGTGCCGCATCCTTCCCGTCGCGATCATACCGCTGCTCGATGTCTGAAATATTATACACCGTTACAAATACCAGGCTCAGATCCTCTTCCCGTTCCGTTGCCCGGTACAATTCTTCCGATATGCGCGTGGTAAAAAATTTTTTTGTCAACGTGCCTGTCAGTTCATCCACCGCAATATGTTCGTTCACGATCGTGTTCAGTTCCGTAATCTCGAACTCCGGTGCTATGGTCGCAGCAAGGAATTGGATTGCCGCCAGATCTTTTTTGGTATACGCATTCACCCTCCGCTCGGTAACAACGACTGCACCATAACATTTTCCGCCTGAGGATACCGGAGCAACAACCATCATTCCCTGCTTGAGCACGTCGGACGCTTGTTCATGGTTATTAAAAATCATAGTCGTATTACGTGCAAGATCCACCGACTGCAGGCTGTTGGAGCGTATGGAATGACCGACAATACTATTGTCAAAATCGATTAACTGTTTTGGTGAAACAAACCGGTCGTTTCCTCGCACTCGCACGGAGGCAATACCCCAGGCACCCTGCCCCTCATCATACAATATAATGGTTATCGATTCCCATGAAACAATATTCTCCAATTCACTGGAGAGTGCGTTTACTACTGAGCTGATTGCGGGATGTGCGGAGATCTTCTTTTTCAGTTTCGTGTCCGCTTCAATTAACTTTACATCTGCGAACAAATCGTACTTTTCCGTATAGCTGATCAACATGGAAGAGATCAACTTCGATACGTGCGACAGTACGGCAAATGTTTCTTCACCGTACGCATCCGGCGCTTTACTGTCCACCGCCAGCACACCAATTGGCTGATGCGATGTGTCGCCCACATAAAATACCGGCACTCCGATGAAAGAACGAATATCCTGTAAATTCTTATAATAACAGAGGATATCGCGTTCCGTTTCCGGGAGGATATTGTTTACCACCTGCTGTTGTCCGTTGCTCCCAATTCTGCTGATGATGTCGACTCCGAGTGGGAGTTTTCTCTCTTGCGTAAATGCAGTCGAGTCCGTAATTTTCCCTTCCACCACAAGTTGGCGTGTTTCCGCTTTCACCCAGAAGAACGTCACAGTATGCGCAAAGCACACTTCTTTGACGATCTGCAGCGTCTTTAACAATAAATTATTGAACTCGCTCTGCGGTTCTGCCTGACTCATTGACGGTGGTTGTTGTTCTTCGAAATATTCAGTTGCGGAAATTCTATTCGTTGTCCGTTCGGGTTCACACTGCCTCTGTACCGGTTCCGATTTTTTAACAGGAATGAATGGCCCTCTATCTTCCAGCTCTTCTTCCTCTTCCCTTTGCTCAACTTCCCGGTCTACAAAGAATGATTCTTCTTTTAACTCTTCTTCGCTCCCAATGTTCTCATTATCGTTCTTCGTGGTCTCCGTTCCGAATTTCAAACGATACGATTCGTATGCTGTGTAGAAAAGAAAAGCGCCGATACCAACAGAAGCGATGCTGGTGAACGGCACGGAACTGAACACGCCTAAAAATACGAGAAGGACTCCCACACCGACGAGAACCATCTCATCTAATAGAGAATGACTCGTATTAGATTGGACAAGTTCCCGTTGATTATCCGGCATTAATGAGTCCTTGAACGTTAGGAAACCGCAAAAAGATTGAAGAATTTACCGATAATTCGTTCTAAAGTCAATGAAGAATTCATTACAACTTGTTAATCCAATTCGGCAATCATTGGTTCTTTTTGACAAAATAGATGTTGCACTGGTTTCAATTTTTACCTACACTCAAACTAGAAATTCCAATCACACACAGTAGAGCATTTACTATGAAAGCAGTCATAATGTCCGGCGGTTTCGGCACCCGGCTCCGTCCACTTACGTGCAACATTCCTAAACCGATGGTTCCCATGATGAACAAACCGATGATGCAGCACATCGTCGATTTGTTAAAAAAACATGGCATCACAGAGATCGTCTCAACATTGTTCTACCAACCGGATATCATCACAGGACATTTCGGAGATGGAGCGAAGTTCGGAATTAAAATGCAGTACCGGAAAGCGGAAGCGGATTATGGCACGGCAGGTAGTGTGCGGAATGCCGCAGATTTTCTGGACGAACGGTTTATTATTATTAGCGGCGATGTGCTGACTGATTTCGATTTGACGAAAGCGATTGAGTTCCACGAACAGAAGAAAGCGAAAGCAACACTCGTTCTTACTCGCGCGACCAATCCCCTCGCATTCGGTGTGGTGATTACGGACAATAACGGAAAGATCACCCGCTTCTTGGAAAAACCTTCGTGGGGGGAAGTATTCAGCGACACGATCAATACCGGTATTTATATTATAGAGCCGGAAGTACTGAAACTGATTCCATACCAGAAGGAATTCGATTTCAGTAAGAATCTTTTCCCTGCCATGTTAGAACAAGACATGGGCTTATACGGCTACATCGCCGAAGGATACTGGCGCGATGTCGGCAATCTGAATGAATATCAGGAAGCACATCTCGATGCATTGGACGACGGCGTAAATTTGCATCACGAAGGGAACATGGTCGGCAGCGCATACATCGGCGCAAACAGTGTGATCGAAACGTCCAGTGAAAACATTCAAGGGAAAGTGTTGATCGGAAAAAACTGCAAGATTGGCAAGAACGTGAAGATCATCAAATCGGTGATCGGCAACGACTGTGTGGTTGAGGATGGAGCTGTGATCCGCAATTCGGTAATCTGGTCCGACACAAAGATTGGCAAACGGGCCGAATTAACTTCGTGCGTTGTGGCAAAATGGTGCACCATCGGCGACTCCGCGATCATCAGCGACAACGTATATATTTCAGACAAATGTGTGATCGGTATCGAGAGTAAACTGGCGCCCAACATTAAATTATGGCCGGAAAAAGAGGTGGAAGACGGTGCCGTACTCACCCGCTCCCTTGTGTGGGAAGATAAATGGTTGAAGGACCTCTTTACCGACGCCCGCATCACCGGATTATCTAATATTGAAATGAATCCTGAATTCGGCGCCAAAATCGGTGCGGCATTCGGTGGACTAGTAGGAAAAGGGAAAAAGATTTTGATGAGCCGCGATTCGGATAATGTTTCCCGCATGATGAACCGTGCGCTGATGTGCGGACTGATGTCTGCAGGTGTGGATGCGGGAGATTTGCGCGCTGTTTCTATTCCCATTCTCCGGCAGGAATTACGCAGCGGAAAACATGCCGGCGGCATTCACGTGCGAAAATCACCCGTCGATAAAAATTTGACTGATATCATTTTCTTTGATCCAAAAGGGAAAGACCTGCCAACCAGTAAAACAAAATCGCTGGAACGGCTCTTTTTCGGCGAAGATTTTCCACGTGCAAAACAGGATGAAGTTGGTGGCGTCACATTCCCTGAACGGGCGCAGGAAAGTTATATCCAGAAATTCCTTTCCACGATTAATGTGGAATCGATCATACAGTCCAAATTTAAACTGGTAATCGATTATTCCAGCGGTATAGCATCATCAATCTTCCCGAACATCCTGGGATCATTCAACGCGCAGGTTCTTTCGCAGAATGCATACCTGGATGCAAAAAAAATTACGAGAACCAATGAAGAGTTTGAAAACGGCGTAACACAATTGTCTCATATTGTCACCTCGCTCGGTTACGATGTTGGTTTTATTCTTGATGCCGGCGCGGAACGTTGCTTGATCGTAGATGAAAACGGAAAATTTGTAGAGACCGACCGTCTGCTGACACTCGTTACACATTTGTTCCTGACAGTCTATCCGGAAGTAAAGAAAATAGCCGTGCCGATCACTGCGTCTGCGGAGATCGATCTGATCGCCGAGCATATGGGTGTTGAAGTGGTGAAGACACGCGACAGTCATCTTTCTCTGATGGAAGCGGCAACGAAGGAAGACATTAAATTCGTCGGCGGAACAAAAGGTGGATTCATCTTCACCGATTTCCTGTTTGCCAGCGACGGTATGTATTCCGTTGCGAAGATTTTGGAAATGCTCGCACTCGCTAATACGCGGTTCGGACAATTGGATAAACAAGTGCCCAAACTGCACATGAATAAAAAAGTGATCCACGTGCCGTGGGATAAAAAGGGACGTGTGATGCGGTACCTGATGAAAGATACGGACAACCAGCCGAACCGCATTTTGCTGGATGGCGTAAAACTGGTCCTTGATCATAAAGCATCCACCTCCGTACTGATGTGGCCGGACAGAGCAAAACCGACATTTCATGTCCACGCGGAATCTGCAGACAAGGAACTCGCGGAGATCCTCGTTTCGCAATACGAAGAGAAGATTGTAGAATGGCGTGACACGCGGGATTGAAGGTGGTGATGCTGTTTGAAAAAACCTTCATCCTGCTGACAAAGATCAACACTTTTTGAAAAATTAGACGCCGAAACACCTGCCTGCAATTCAAATTTTTATTGGCAGGCGGAAATTCAGCATGACGTTTTCTTAAAAATGTCTCATTATTGGATTGATTAATTATTTCCTTTTGCTCTGTGAAAATCGTATATTTAAAACACTTTTTGAATACGCTCTCTGTTTGAAAGTTTGGAGATTATCGACACATGAAGATCAGTGATATTTTAGACGAATCAGTTGTACGGGTAAAACTCAAAGGCAAGTCCAAAGACGAAATCATCAACGAAATGATTGCCATTGTCAACCACTCCAGTAAAATCATGGATATCGAAAAAGTCCGTGAAGCGATCTTCGAACGAGAGAAGATCATGTCCACCGGAGTCGGCAACGGATTTGCCATCCCTCACGGAAAATGCGATGCGGTTTTGGATATCGTAGCAGCGTTTGCCATCACGGAAGAAGCAATAGATTATGAATCGCTGGATGAACAACCGGTTCATCTCATCTTTCTGCTGATTGGCAAAGACAGCATGGTCGGTCCGCACATCAAACTGCTCAGCCGTATTTCCAGGTTGATGAACAAAGAAGATTTCCGGAAGAAACTGCTCGAAGCCAAAACGCCGAAAGAAGTGATCGAAATTTTTAAGACCGAAGAAGCTCAGTATTTTGACAATTAACACTTCATTCCTGATCCTTCAATCCGCAGCGCACAATGCGAAGAATTCCTTCTCACGATAATCGTTATCCAGTGAATTACCGTTCGATCAAAGGCACAAAAGATATCCTTCCGTCCGAAACACCCCTCTGGCAATTCGTCGAACAGACGATCAGGGAGGTTTTTCGCCAATTCAATTATAAAGAGATCCGCACTCCCGTTTTCGAAACAACCTCCCTCTTCGCCCGCAGTATCGGCGAATTGACGGACATTGTCGGCAAGGAGATGTATACATTCCAGGACCGTAGCGGGGATAGCATTACACTCCGCCCCGAAGGAACCGCATCAGCGATTCGTGCATACATCCAAAATAATCTAGGTGAAGCGCTTCCCTTGTCGAAAGTCTATTATATCGGACCGATGTTCCGGCAGGAGCGGCCTCAGGCCGGCAGACTCCGTCAATTTCACCAGTTCGGAGCTGAAGCGATCGGATCGCCGACAGCCGAGACCGATGTGGAGATCATTGCAATGACGATAGAGATCTACAAACGGCTTGGGATTACGAACTATTCATTGCAGATTAACTCTGTCGGCGATGAAGAATGCCGTCCGAAGTATAAAGAAATTTTAAACGCAGAGTTGCAGAAAATTGCCGGACAACTTTCTACGGAGAGTCAGAAACGGATCGATCAGAATCCAATGCGTGTGCTCGACTCCAAAAATGAGAACGATCAGAAACTGACCGCTGGTATGCCATTGATTACCGACTATCTGAACGAAGAATGTGCAACACACTTTGCAAAAGTAAAATCGCTCTTAACGGCGTATGGAATTCCATATACGGTAAACGGCCGTCTGGTGCGTGGATTGGATTATTACACAAAGACCGCATTTGAAATTACCAGTACGGAACTCGGTTCACAAGATGCTCTTGCTGGCGGCGGACGATATGATTTGTTAGTGAAAGAACTCGGCGGGAAACAAACACCCAGCGTCGGTTTTGCGGCCGGAATGGAACGGTTGTTGATGATCCTTGAGAAGAAAGGTTTCCAACCGCCACAACAGCGTCCGACAGTATTTATTGCCGCGGCAGATGATGCAGCAAGGGAATGGGTGTTAACAACCACAATGAAACTCCGTTCTCAGGGAATTGCTTCTGAATGCGACCTTCTTGCACGCAGTCTGAAATCGCAGATGAAAGAAGCGGACAGACAGCAAGCCGAATTTTCATTAGTCGTCGGTGCGACGGAACTAGAAAGCGGTAAAGCGTTGTTGAAGCATTTGTCTGATCATTCCCAGCAGAATATTGTGTTGGAAGCGATTGCAGAATTTTTCAAACATTAACGGATCGGCGGCACCGGCGCCTTCCGACGGAACGATCTTATGGCGCAGACAAAACAACCGATTGAATACCGATTATTGGTTCGACCAACCTTCGATGAAACACTAAAAAAAGCAGGTACACTCTTCCTTCTGGAAACTTCGAAACAGTTCACCAATTTCAGCTACGTTATCGATGTAAAAGAGGCTCAGGAAGGAAGTACGCTTGTGTGGACATTGCGCGGCCTTCGGGTGCCGTCCATGAACATGCCGACCACAGGGCCGGCACAATTCCGAAAAGTTTATTTTAACCTCCCGAAAAAAATTAGCTTTACACTAATTAAAAAGGGAAAGATAAAAGCGGACACAGAACTGACTTTCGTTCGATCGGTATATACATCGGCAACATCGGTAAGTGCATTCTTGAAGATCTATACAGACGAACTGCAGTTCGAATCAAATAGAATAAATGATGTCGTGATGGCGGAAATGAAACACGATATGCACCGGGAACCGCCATTCATGAAAAAACCATAACCAACAGAGAGCAAACGGTAATGCATCCAATCATTTTCTCGTTCGGCGGTATCACCATCTACAGTTTTGGCTTGATGATGGGCATTTCGTTCCTTATCGGCAACTATATTCTCACGCAGGAATTCAAACGAAAAAAGCTCCACCCCGATCTGGCTTCCAACATTACCCTCATCGCTCTCGTTGCCGGCGTTTCCGGATCGAAACTGCTCTATCTGTTTGAAAACTGGGGCTCGTTCGTCAAAGATCCTGTCGGCATGACGTTCTCGCCAGGTGGTTTGACGTTTTACGGCGGATTTATTCTTGCCACTATATCGGTTTATATTTACGCAAAAAATAAAAACATTGCATTCATCCGAATTGCTGATGCTGTTGGACCGGCTCTTCTATTGGCGTATGGTATTGCACGAATCGGTTGTCATTTGGCAGGGGATGGAGATTACGGTTTTCCAACATCCCTTCCATGGGGAACCGACTATTCAAACGGAACGTACCCCCCTTCGGCTGCATTCAGGAATTTTCCCGAAGTAACAAATTTGTTTCCCAATGGCATCGTTCCAGACAATACCCTATGCCATCCAACACCTGTGTACGAAACCATTATCTGCTCCTTCTTTTTCCTCTTCTTGTGGAAGAACAGAATGAAATGGAAATTGGACGGACAAATGTTTTATACATATCTGATTTTCGCCGGAATTGAACGATTTTCAGTGGAATTTTTTCGCCTGAATCCGCGACTGATGCTCGATTTGAGTGAAGCACAGATTATCGCAGTTATACTTATTTTGATCGGAGCGATCGGTTTGAACTCCCTGAAACGCCTCGAACACCAACAGCAAGCATAATATGAATCTGATCACGGGCCGTAAACCTGTTCTTGACGCACTGAAAGTGAATACACCGATCGACAAACTGTTAATCGCGCAAAATTCACATGGTGAAGTGGTAGACGAGATTTTAAAAATTGCCCGACAGAAAAATATTCCCTTCAAATTTACTCCGGCCGATCAGGTTGCCAAAACAGCTCAAAGTCCAAATACGCAGGGAATTATTGCTTTTGTCGGCACGAAAGAGTTTTCTGATATCAGCCATCTGTTTGATGTAGCCAAGGCAAAAAATGAACAACCGTTTTTTCTTATTTTTGATGAAATTGAAGATGTCCATAATCTCGGTGCGTTAATCCGCAGTGCTGTATGCACCGGAGCGCACGGCGGGATTATCCCCAAACATCATAATGCTCCGGTAAATGAAACGGTAGTGAAAACCTCTGCCGGCGCCAGCCTTCAATTCTCAATGGCGCGCGTTACAAACATTGCTCAAACCATCGACGAACTGAAGGAAAAAGGCGTCTGGATTGTCGGTACGGAGATGACGGCACAAAAGACTTTTACTGAAGTGGATTATACCGTTCCTGTTGCTCTCGTCATCGGAAATGAAGGGAAAGGAATGCGGCGTCTGGTCAGAGATAAGTGCGACTTTCTCGTAAAAATTCCGATGAAGGGGGGCTTTGAATCTCTCAATGCTTCAGTTGCAGGCGCGATTGTTATGTACGAGGTGTTGCGAAAAAGAAACGCTATTTAGATCGCGCATGATAATACGTTCAACGCCATCCCCCTGGTTTATATTCACTTCGTGCAGCCCGCAAATTCAGCATACCGCAACGCGTTTCACTTCATAAAGCACACTATTGCACCATCGTAACGGAAAGTCTGTTTCGTTCAATTATTTGAGCTTGTTACCTTTTGGAGAAAGATTTGCTATCTTTGAGTCAACAGGGAATACTGTTGTGCCACTATGATTACACGCTATCACAATACGGGAAAAAAGAAATTTGATTGGATCGATGTCATCAATCCGACGACTGAGGAGTTAAAATCAGCTGCCGAAAAATATTCCCTGCACAATAATTCCGTTCAAGATTGCCTGCAACCGGAACACCTTCCGAAGTTTGAGCGAATCGACGAAACAATTTTTATTATCGCCCGGGTGTACGATCATCTCTCCTTCCATGATGCCGATACCATACAGGATATCAGCAACAAGGTTGCGATTTTCGTCGGGGCTAATTATATTTTAACCATCCATCGCGGCGAACAGCCGTTCCTTGAAGCAATCCGGCACAAATATTTTGAAACCGGTCAATGTCCGTCGCCAAATGATCTGCTGATCAAGATTCTGTATTATATCTTCCAGTCGTACGTTTCTCCTTCACTCACTCTCGAAACCGAACTCGATCAGCTTGAAACCCAGATCGTACTGAAGAACCAGACGCACTCCGTGCTGCGTAAACTCTACCAACTTAAACGCAAAACCGCTGTCTGTCTTCGGATACTTCGTCTGACAAAGACAATCATCGACAATCTCGACAAGAATACCCCTGCGGCAGTCCATCAGGATATGCGGGAATTTTACCTGAGCCTGGAGACATCGTATGACCAAACGATCGAGAATGCAAATAATCTGTTAAACCTGTATATCTCCTTATCGTCACAACGAACAAATGAAGTGGTCCGTGTGCTTACGCTCTTTTCTGTTTTTTTTATGCCGCTCACCTTTATCGTTGGTATTTACGGAATGAATTTCGACTTCATGCCAGAATTGCGGCATCCGTTCGGTTATCCAATAGTTCTACTACTCATGGCGTCCATTACGTTCGGAATTTATCGCTGGTTTAAAAGAAAACGCTGGTTGTAATATTGCGGTGTAAGGTACGATGTTTTTATCAATCAGCTTCTTTACTTGGACTCCAAAGAATATCACTTGGCAACAATCCGGCATCCTTCAACAATCCTAATCCGAACAACCTCCCTTTTGCATTCGCCAATTGATCGCGATCATCGCTCCGTCCGCCCAGAACAAACCTGTCTTCGCCAAGTTCAAATAGATCACCGATATACTCCGCAATGACGTTCGAATTGGTGGTATATGCAAGATACGCCGATCCAAAAAAATGCTGCAGTTTATCTTTATCGCTCGCGCGGACATTATCACTCAGCAATTTTTTGGGAAGGTGCGTTCGACGGAGTCTGAATAAAGAATCGTTTTCCGAGGTTAATGGCAGAAAGAAGGAACCGATCAATGGGATTTTTAATCCCAACCGGCGATGATCCATCACCGCAATCGTGGAGATCAACAATGCCATACGGATATTTCCCTCGCACAACATCAACGCACGGTCAAAGATTGCATCGACGGCAAGCGTGTCATCATACCGTTTGCGGAGATCGTAGAATCGCTCATCTCGGAGATACCGCTTTATCTTTGTTTCTGCTCTCAATAATGGTGGAAGAAATTCTGCAGGATCGACGAACGAAGAAGCGATATCCGGGAAATACCAATCGTCATTCAACCAGACGCTGTCCGGTGCGGAGAATTGAGCATTGAGAGTTTGAGTATAGAATATACTCAGTAGAAACAGGATTGGTGCAAACCAAAGAGGGAAACTTCGCTTCACAGATTCTTCAATTGATGTCAGTATCAATGCTCTTTCTGCTACACTTGCATTACGCCGGTCTTCAAGTCCGGAATTTCGGGATTGCAGTTTGCCATGCCGATGCCGCGGGAGATCACAGTGCGCGTCTCAAGAGGATCGATGATGCCGTCCACCCACAACCGAGCTGCAGCATATATCGGATCGAGCTCACTTTCATACCGTACTTGGATCTCATTCAGTAATTGCTGCTGCTGTTCGAGGGAAATGTGCGTTCCTCCTTTTTCCATCGCCTGCACTTTAATCGCCAGCAGTGTTTCACTCGCTTGTTTCCCCCCCATAACGGCGATTTGTGCAGAATGCCATCCCACGATAAGCCGGGGATCGTATGCTTTGCCACACATTGCATAATTTCCCGCTCCGTAACTGTTGCCGGTGATAACAGTAAATTTCGGAACAACCGAATTGGCCACCGCATTCACCATCTTGGCACCGTCTTTAATAATGCCGCCATGTTCGCTTCTGCTGCCGACCATAAATCCGGTTACGTCCTGGAAAAATACGAGCGGAATTCGTTTCTGATTGCAGTTCAGAATGAACCGCGCCGCTTTATCCGCGCTGTCCGAATAGATCACACCTCCTACCTGCATCTCCCCTTTTGCGGTCTTGGTGATTGCGCGCTGATTCGCCACAATTCCCACTGCCCATCCGTCAATGCGTGCATATCCGCAAATAATCGTTTTGCCAAAACCGGATTTGTATTCATCAAGATCGCTGCCGTCGAGAATACGGGCAAGCACCTGGTACGAATCATAGGGTTTATTCCGTTCAACCGGTAAAATTCCGTAGATCTCTTTCGGATCGAATTTCGGTTTTACGGGCTTCTCATAATTAAACCCGGCGATAGGAAAATGTCCGATCTTCGAAATAATGCTGCGGATCTTCTTCAATGCCGCTTCGTCATTTGCCATCTTATGATCGGTGACGCCGCTGATTTCGCAATGGACCGCCGCACCACCGAGTAATTCGTTGTCAATATCTTCTCCGATTGCTGCTTTCACCAAATGCGATCCCGCCAAAAATACGCTGCCCGTTTTATCGACGATCATTGCTTCGTCGCTCATGATCGGCAGGTACGCGCCGCCGGCAACGCACGGTCCCATAATCGCTGCGATTTGTGTAATTCCCATCGCAGACATCACTGCATTATTTCGGAAGATTCGCCCAAAATGTTCTTTGTCCGGGAAAATTTCCGATTGCAACGGAAGGAATACACCGGCAGAGTCGACGAGATAAACGATTGGCAGACGGTTTTCTATTGCGATCTCCTGTGCACGAAGATTCTTCTTTGCCGTAATGGGAAACCACGCACCGGCCTTCACCGTTGCATCGTTGGCAACAATCACCACATCGCGGCCATGAACTGTTCCTATTCCAAATACCGTTCCACCGGATGGTGCACCGCCGTACTCTTCATACATTCCGTATGCTGTAAAGAGACCAATCTCCTGCAGTTTCGTTCCGGGATCGATGAGCATACTAATCCGTTCACGTGCAGTCAATTTTCCTTTTTTCTTATGCTTCGCAATCGCATCGATGCCGCCACCAAGCGTCACGTGTGCCGCTTTTTGGGCAAGCAATTTTAAAGCGGTTTTATGAAACGCTTCATTACGTTTAAAGTTCTCATCACGCTTTATTTCAGCACCAATCATCATTGCATCCATACAAGAATTGAATCACTAATGTAATTGCAATTTTATTTAAGAAGATTTCTCGCGATTACCATTTTCTGTACTTCACTTGTCCCTTCACCAATGGTCAACAATTTTACATCGCGGTAAAATTTTTCCACCGGATAGTCTTTTGTGAAGCCATATCCGCCGTGAATCTGCACCGCATCGTTAGCAGCGCGTGTCGCAACTTCGCTGGCAAAATATTTCGCCTGCGCCGCTTCAAGATTCACATCTTTTCCAGCCATTCTCATTGATGCCGCTTTGCGGATCAGCAACCGTGCAGCTTCAATTTCCATCGACATATCGGCCAACTTAAATTGGATCCCTTGATTATCCGCAATCGGACGTCCGAACTGTATACGCTCTTTTGCATATTTGATGCTTGCTTCCATTGCACCTTGCGCCAATCCTACTGCCAGTGCAGCAATTCCGATTCGTCCGCCATCCAGAATGTTTAAGGCCTGTTTGAATCCTTCGCCGACATTGCCGATCAAATTTCCCTCGGGAATACGAACATTGTCGAATAACAGTGTTGCTGTTTCACTGCAGCGCATGCCGAGTTTGTTCTCTTTTTTGCCTGATGAAAAACCGGATGTCCCTTTTTCTACGATAAACGCAGAGATTGATTTGTTCTTCGTCTTATCCGTCACTGCGAGGATAACAAACGTTTGTCCCGTAATGCCGTGCGTGATAAAATTTTTGCTTCCGTTAATTACCCATTCATTTCCCTCTTTCACAGCTGTCGTCCGCATGCCACCCGCATCGCTTCCGGAAAATGCTTCAGTCAAGCCCCATCCGCCGATCTTTTTTCCGCTGCACAGATCCGGAAGGTACTTTTCCTTCAATGCTTCGCTTGCAAAATTATAGATGTGACTGATGCAGAGCCCGTTGTGCGCACAAAGTCCGAGAGCGACAGAGGGATCCACTTTGGCGATCTCTTCGACGATCACGGTAAAGTCTAAGACAGTAAGACCGGCACCGCCGTATTCTTCGGGATAATATACGCCAAGGAATCCAAGTCCGGCCATCTTTTTAAAAATTGCAACGGGAAATTCCTGCGATTCATCATAGTTCGTGACGTGCGGTTTGATCTCTTTTTCGGCAAAGTCCCGAGCCATTGCCTGCACCATGGCCATCTGTTCCGTGAGGGAGAACTGTACTGCGGTTTCGGACATACATCTTCCTTCATATGTTTGATGAGGATTTAAAAAAGATTTCCCGCAGAGCGCGCTGATATTCGCAATGGATGGTTGAATCCCTGCGTGACCTGCGGGAAAGTGGTTGCCGATGCGCCATCAATGTTTTTAACGGCACTTCAACAAATATGTCTAAAAATAGAAAACGTTCGCAGGAAGTGCAAGTAGTGCCATAACAATCAGTCGAACGATTTACTATTGTTTTTGATTTTCGAAAACAATTTCTCCGCCCAGGATAGTCATTTCGACTCGAACATGTTCAATGTTGATCGGATCGATAACAAGAATATCTTCCGACAATATTGTAAAATCAGCAAGCTTCCCCGGAGTAATACTTCCTTTTTCGTTCTCTTCAAATGCGGCAAAGGCATTATTTATTGTGTAACACTGAATTGCTTCCTTCACCGATATTTTTTGTTCTGGATACCATCCGTTCGGATTTGCACCGTCGATTGTTCTGCGTGTCACCGCCGCATAAATGCCGAGCAGCGGATTTAACGGACCTACCGTCCAGTCACTGCCGAAGGTCATCATCACGCCGTTATCCAAAAAACTTCGGAACGGATAAGTCGTTTTACATCGTTTATCGCCGATGCGGTGAACCGCCCAGCGACCGTCATCGATAGCATGGTATGGCTGCACGGAGGCGATCACACCAAGCCGTGCAAACCGTTGAAAGTCTTTCGGATGAATATGCTGTGCATGCTCAATACGGAACCGCCGGTCCCATTGTGGATTTTTTTGAACAATTCGTTCAATCATGTCCAGCATCAGGCTATTCGCACTGTCTCCGATCGCGTGAACGCGAAGTTGCAGCCGTGCACTGTCAGCACTTGTTGCCCACCGTTCCAAACGTCCGTCCGTAACGACGTCCATCGGTAAGCCGTACGTGTTTTCATTGAGAAATTTTTCAAAAAACAACGCAGTGGAAGAACCAAGCGAACCGTCTACAAAAGCTTTTAAAGCACCGATGCTGATTTTCTGATTACCAAACGGTATCTGCACGCCGCTCGAGGCAAGATGTTTCCAATTCGAGATAAAGCTGACACAATTCATTCGGGATGTCAGTTCGCCACGGCGTTCCAATTCCAGATATGTTTTAATATCCCTCTCGCCGTTCGAATATGCCATATCTTGAATTGAAGTAACACCATACTTTTGTGCTTCTGTCAGGGCAAGTCGCGCCGCAGAGAGCATTTCTTCATTAGTTGGTGGCGGAATGAGTCCCCAGATCGGGGACATGGCTTCGTCTTTCAAAAGACCGGTCGGCTCACCGGTCTTCGAATCACGGACGATCGTCCCCCCTGGAGGATCGGGAGTATCTTTTGTAATGCCGACAAGTTGCAGCGCGTAACTATTTGCCAGCGCCATGTGCCCGTCGTACCGATTGACGAATACCGGTGTCTTCCGGGTAACAGAATCAATCAGTTCTTTCGAAGGAAGCCGTCCGCTTTTCCACAGGTCGTGATCCCAATCTCCACCGGTAATCCATTGCGTTGGACGTGCTTTTGCCCGTTCCTGTATGATCTGGCTGAATTCCCGTTCGTCCTTTGCCGTACGAAGATCGACACTTTGTAGTTGAAATCCACCGGACATAAAATGCGTATGGTTATCAATGAATCCCGGAAGCATTCTCTTTTTCTTTACGTCAATCACTTTCGTCGTTTTTCCGATCCAGCGCTTTATTTCTGCAGATGAACCGACCGCCATGATTCGACCGCGGTAAACAGCAACAGCTTCCGCTTCGGGTTTTGATGG
>JALNZH010000328.1 GCA_023229405.1 Bacteroidota bacterium | reverse complement strand
CAATATTTCCCTCTGCCAGTTTGGAATAAAAGAGATGCGAACAATGTAATACTGATGCCTGGTTCAGCATCGCATCATTTTTTTTGAACACATACGGAGGTGCATACAGCTTTAGCCGATAGGTAATAGTGATGCCAGTGGCAGAGAAATTTTTCTGAATAGTTGTTTCCTGACCGTTTGCAACTGCACAAATGACGAACATCATTGAAGCGAATAGCATCAGCGCATCCACATTGCCCTCCTGTGATTAATAGAAGTGAATAGGATTGACGACTTTTTCTTCCGAAGTTTCTCTTTTAAAAGATCGGAACACCGAAAACAATAAAATGATTATTTTAAAAATAACAGTTTGCGTGATTGCACATGCCCGCCGCTTTGCAGAGTTACGAAATAGACACCGCTGGCAAACGGCGATGCATTCCATTGCACGGTATATGTCCCCGGCGTTTTATGTTCATCTAAAAGCGTGGAAACCATTTTTCCCGATATATCAAAGATCTGCAGCGTCACTCTCTCCCCGGCAGCAGTACGGCCTTTGCCGCCTGTATAGGGGGAATGGTTCGGAGCAAGGGTGAATATCATTGTAGTTGTTGGATTGAACGGATTGGGATAATTCTGACTTAACGTCAATTCCGAAGGAATAGAGGCATCGACCAACTGTGCATTTTGCGACAGCGTCATGCGGAGTTTTCGCTGAAAGACTCCGTTACCAAAAGTGGCGGCGCGAAGATGGCGGTCTTTTATAGAAACCGAGACATCAAGAATCATTGCAAGCGGCATTCCGTCAAACCACGGTTCCCAATTTTCGCCGCCGTTGATTGACCGATAAACACCAAGATCCGTGCCGACATAAATATCTGATGAAAATTCCGGATCGATGCAGACCGACTGCATCGGCAGATCGGGAAGATTCGAGGAAATGTTCGTCCATGTTGCACCCGCGTCGGTTGATCGGTAGACATGCGGTGATCCGTATCCGGAAAATGTGGCATACGCAATCCGGCTGTCGGAAGGATCAAACGCAATATCTGTCGGATACCGGTTGGGTGTTGGCGAAGTTGATTTATTCCAGACTGCTCCGCCGTTCGTTGAATAAAAAATTTCAAACAGGGGGTTTTGCCGGCGGCCGGTGGCTGCTATAAGAGTGTCCGGACTCGTGAAACTGACTGCAAGGCAAGATATGCTTGTTGAATTGAGTGCAGCATTATTGTTCGTTGCAAACCAAGACGTCCCGCCATTGGTTGATTTATGAACCTTCTCCGCTCCGGCGTAGAGAATCTGACTGTTCGACGGAGCAAGAACAAACGGCGCTATAAAGTTTGCTGTATCGGTTGAAGCGGGAGAAAAGATATTAAACCATGAAATGCCGCCATTGATAGATTTCGAAATTGAGAGATTCACATATTCTTCATACAGAATAGAGAGATTGATCGGATCAACTGCACACCAACCGCCGTCACCTCTAAAAACTTTGTTCCAGGACATTCCTCCCTGGAATTTCACCGTACCGTTATCCTGCAAGCCGCCGAGAGCGATCATCGAATCGGTTACCGCATTGGCAAATCCATTGTAGAATTGCGTCGTCACAAATCCACCGTTTCTTCCAATAAATGTCGTTCCTCCGTCGGTCGATTCAAAAATACCGCCGTCATTCCCAAAGAACATTCTATTCGGATTCTTCGGATCAAACACGATTGCATGATGATCCGCATGAGCATAGGAATTATCCGTTCCTTCAATTCCCCCGGGAGGTATGACCCCGTCCAGTGTTTTGCTCCAATACGATTTTTGCGTTAGAGCAGTGCCGCCCGAAATTGACTTATATGCATCAAGTCCTGCGGTAAAGACGATGGAGGAATTTATTGGATGCACAGCGGCGACATTATTATACCAACCCTGACCGCTCATATAGTTGGTGGTGGACATCAGTTCCCATGATATTCCGCTATTTGTTGTTCTATATAATCCCAGCGTACCGTGTGTCACTGCATTTGCAATACTTGCAAAGACGGTGTTCGGATTAGATGGAGCAATGGCGAGTGATGTTCTTCCAATGTTCGACTCCGGTAATCCACCGGACATTTTTATAAAAGATGATCCGCCGTCGGTTGATTTAAAGAGACCGGAATTCGGCGAAGTGTTCCTCTGTCCGCACGCGATATACACTATAGAAGTATCGATATGATTCATCGCCACATCCATTGCCATGAGCGTCGCACTCACCTTCTGGAATGTGGCGCCCGAATTAAACGAGCGGTACGTCCCTTCCGATGTTGCCGCAAAAACTGTTTTTGGGTTTTTCGGATTAATGATAATTTTTTGAATGGAATGATTTTGGGAGAATTGGCTTGTTAATCCGGTTGAAATCCATGTCACACCGCGATCGGTGCTTTTAATGATGCCGAGCCCGTATGTGGTGCGTGCACCGGGAGTCCCGACCAAGCCAAGTTCGTAACCGCTTATTTCACCTGTACCAATATACATTTCATCAGCGTCGGCGTTATTGATAGCGATTGTACTGACTGAGAGAACGTTAAATACTGTATTCACATATTCCCACGCATCGGCACCGGTGCCGCCGGTGGACGAACGCCACAATCCTCCGCTGGCGCTACCCGCCCACACAACATTGGAACTATCCGGATCGATTGCCAGTGACAGAACCCGACCACCAATATTGTTCGGACCAAGAGATTGCCACGGTTTTTCATTCGCTGGTTTATGAAACAATCGCAATGCCCGCTTCGCATGTACGTATGCTTTACCGAGCCCGTCCGGTTTGATAATATTGCCCGGCAGCGCGCGCTGATCGTACCACCAATCGAATGCGACCAATCCTTTCCTATTCTTTTTCACGGGAATTTCTTCTCGCAAATATTGGTCATATACAAACCAGCTGGATCCAAACAATAACAAAAGAGAAGAGATCTGAAGGATTTTAATCATACACTGGCCCGGGTTGTTGGGATGGTAATTGATGGAAAGGTACAAAAAAACCGATTGAAAGGAACAAGGAAAATTACTCTTCTAATTTCGGCGGATTTAAGCGAAGAAAGAGCGGAACAAAAATATGATAGAGAACGAATCCTGCCGGTGGGACGGTAATTCCCCAGACTACAATTGCCCGCATGTTGGTCCACCACAACGATTTGACCGCCCCGGCAATATCGGTCCGCAACATGGTAAAAATCAATTCAAGATCGAGAGGGATAGGTTCCTGATTGAAGATTATCTCTCCTGCACGAATGAACGGGATAAACAATAATAATTGCAGCGGGTACGCAAAATAATTAATCATCTGGATTGCAGGCATATTCAAGCGAAACACCAGTGCAGCGATGGCACACAGAATAGTAGTAGATCCAAGAACCGGAAACGTACCCAACACCAATCCCAAAGCAACACACAATGCCAGTTTTTGTGGTGACAACCCCTGCTTAAGAAAATTGATGAGCGGCGTCACCAGTGTTCTGTCGAAGAATTTGCTAACGCTGCTGATGGCACTAAATTTATTTTCTATTTTCATATTGATCTACAACACTACAAAATGATGAACCGTCCGGCACACAGCCGTACTTTAATGGACGAGCAACATTGTTCCCACTACAATGATGATAAATCCGACGATATCAAGCAATAATCCGTACTGAATCATCTTTCCCAATGGAACATATCCAGAGCTGTATACAATGGCATTCGTCGGAGTCGAAATCGGCAGCATAAATCCCAGCGACGATGCCATGGTTGCCGCCACGGCTGCTTGAATACCCGATTGTTGTGCCAACACAATCACCAGTGGTACGATCATATTTGCGGAAGAGACATTCGACGTTAACTCGCTGGTCACCATGGCCAACAGTGTTGTTGCACCAATCAAACCGATTCCGTCTGCAGGGATGACGCCGATCAACTGCGCACCGAGAGTTTCGGCAAGTTTTGTTTCAAAGACAATATGTCCGAGCGTTATCCCGCCACCGTACAATGCCAGCACACCCCAGTCAATCTGTACGGCGTGGGCAATGGTGATAACAGTTTCCCTCTTCTCTTCAGGATTGTTTTTTGCCGGCAGAAAAAAAAGCATTACAGCCCCAAGCAATCCGGCGACGCTTTCCGGTACGTGCTTTACATAGCCGAC
>JALNZH010000327.1 GCA_023229405.1 Bacteroidota bacterium | reverse complement strand
TTGTTTATAGAGATTCAACGTGAAACATTTTTATATTTTTACGACTTTGCGAAATTTTTATAATAAAAAAACATTTATGAACACTAAACCTCTATCAATAAATTATACAGCGGTGATCGTAACAGGATTTATCGCTTTTGCACTCAGCGGATTGTGGTACAGTCCAATGGTCTTCGGATCAATATGGATGAACTATCGAAGCGCCGATGTTTCATCCTTTCCAAAATGGACGATGGCGTTCGCGCCGCTTCGGGAACTTATTGCTTCGTATGTACTGGCGCTGTTAATTTCCCGGCTTCATCTTTTTCAATGGAAAAGCGCCGTCAAACTGATCCTTCTATTATGGCTTGCATTTCACGCCGTCGGCATGGCGGGTGCAATCCTGTGGGATAATATGGCGTGGCAGCTCGGCGCAGTGCACGCAGGGGACTGGCTGATGAAAATGGTGTTCATGGCAGTTGTTCTAAGCAAATGGCACAATAAAAAATCCGCGCAGAATGTCTGACAGCTCAAAGGAGTATTTGCCATACCAGTCTACGATTCGTAGAGCGTACGCCGGAATGAAAACGCAAGGGTCGGGATATTAGACCAATAGTGAAAAAAAATCTTTGTCTCCTCGAGTCTTGTAATAAAAATTTTATTCGATGGCAAACGAAGAACTCATACCCCATCTTTTCAGAACGGAGTACCGAAAGATCGTTTCGGTACTCTGCCGTCGTTTTGGATTTGATCAAATCGAAACTGCCGAGGATATTGCGAGTGATACATTTTTAACGGCGTCACTGACCTGGAGTTATGAAGGAGTTCCTGCAAAGCCGACTGCATGGCTGTACACGGTAGCAAAGAACAAAGCAAAGAATCATCTGCAACGAGATTTGCTCTTTAAAAAAACCATTGCACCCGAACTGCTCAGTGAATCGTCCGGCGTTCATGAAATAGACATCGATCTTTCTCCGGACAACATCAACGACAGTCAGCTGCAAATGATGTTCGCGCTCTCCCATCCTTCCCTTTCTCCTGAAGCACAGATAGGATTATCACTCCGCATTCTGTGCGGATTCGGCATTGACGAGATCGCCGATGCGTTTCTTACCAGCAAAGAAACAATCAACAAACGTCTCGCACGTGCCAAAGAAAAGCTGCGCGAAGAAAAGATCGCCATCGAATTTCCCGGTCCGTCCGAGATTGACAAACGATTAGAGAATGTGTTGAAGACGATCTATTTGCTTTTCAATGAAGGATATTATTCAACAAGCTCCAACGAAACATTACGGAAAGATCTCTGTCTTGAAGCGATGCGTCTCTGCACAATGCTTGTTGAACACAAACAGACCAACACGCCGCCGGTGAATGCGCTTCTTGCGTTAATGTGTTTTCACACGTCGCGGTTCGATGCACGGATCAACCAGAACGGTGAGATCGTTTTATATCACGATCAAGATACGAATCTGTGGAATGCCGAACTGATCAGCAAAGGAGGATATTTTTTACGATGCGCTTCAACAGGGAATATTCTGTCATCGTATCATCTGCAGGCCGCCATAGCCTACTGGGGAACACAAAAAACCGACACACAAGAAAAGTGGGAAACAGTATTGCAGTTGTACAATCATTTGTTGCGATTGGAATATTCCTCCATTGCGGCGTTGAATAGAACGTACGCGTTTTCCAAAGTCCATGGAAAACAGAAAGCAATTATTGAAACAGAAAAACTGAAGTTGATTAATAATCATTTTTATTTTATGCTCCTTGGAGAATTATACAACGGAATTGATAACAAGATCGCGCGGGAGCATTTTGAACAAGCGTATTCATTAGCAAAAACTTACAACGATAAACAGACCATTCGAAACAAAATTGATACATTATTGTAATTGAATCCACGCTTTCATCTCTTGACTACGGAAGGAATTGTCTGTACTTTTTTATGTTAGTCAACTCCAACAACCTACCGGAGACGTTATGAAAACACATAACGAACAAGATCATAAAAGCGGTTCTTTCCCCATCGGTGGTATCACCCTAGGAAAACAATCTGATTGGTGGAAACACGGTCACGTGAACGAAAAATCTCGCGAGGGGAGTGCGGTTCATAATTCTGTCAAGACAGGATTATGGAAAACGTACAGTGCAAAGAACCCGGGAAAGAAGAAGTAACCTATCGTCATCCCAGCAATTATGCCAATACCATTAACGGAGATGAGCAGCCAGAAATTTAAATTCTGGTCGTTCATCTCCATGGTGTTATTGGTGTTTGTGCACGGGTATAACCTTCACATTCGATTCCTTCAGCCCTGGACAATTCCGGGAGAGCCGTTAACCTTCACAACATTCACCGAATATTTTTTAGCGAACGGAATATTTCGTTTCCGCATTCCAATGCTGTTCGTTATCTCCGGATTTTTATATGCCTTGCATGATCATCAGCCGTACAAGCAGCGGATACAAAAACGTTTCCGCACGTTGATGCTTCCATATCTCCTCTGGAGTGTGGCTGGATTGTTGCTGACGTACATCTTGGAACTCTTCCCTTTCAGCCGCGACATTGTTGCTTCCACAAACTTAACACGCATCGATGCGGAGCGACTATTCCTTCATGACCACCGTTGGTATGAACTTCTCGGACAATGGATCTTTTTTCCACTAGCGTTCCAATTATGGTTCATTCGTGTATTATTTGTCTATAATCTTGCCTATCCGGCATTACGGTGCTGCGTTACTCATGCAAGAGGCAGGGCATTCTTTTTTCCGACGGTATTATTGATGTGGCTCAGTACGATGGAATTCTATTTCTTTGAGGGGGAAGGATTATTGTTTTTCTCGTTGGGAATTTGGCTTCAGAAGAACAATTTCAATATCGATATTCCGCCTCGGTATTTGAATCCGATATTGTGGGGCTTCGCGTTTATCACGCTCGGTCTTGTGAAAACATGGCTTGCCTTTACAGGAACATCGATGATGGGGAATGCCGTATATCCCTTGCTGATAATACTGCATAAGCTAATTATTATCAGTGGACTGATATGTGCCTGGTATGGAAGCGATAGAGTAGTCAATTGGTGTATGAAGAGGATATGGTTTGTCTGGTTAAGTCCCTTTTCATTTATTATTTACGCAGTGCATGCGCCAGTAATCGTTTTTGCCGTTGAATGGAGTGCTCGAGCTTTTCATTATTTCCCTTTGTATCGTTTTCTAACTTTTATTTTTCTTCCCGCAGCTGTTATCGTCGTTTCCATCGTATTCGGTGCCTTGTTACGAAAAACAGCACCTCGAATATATGGTTTATTAACCGGCGACAGAGGTTTATCATAGAATACGAATTCATCCATTTTTATGATTACCATTACGCACACTTACTCTTTTCTCTTCCGTTCACTCGTCTTTCGCACAATCATTTGGTAAAATATTTTATTTGAAAGTACGCGTAATGAGCGAAACAGTCATCGCCATTCCCGGCAGCATACGAACACATTCCACACACTTAAATTTGATACGACGTATTGCAGAACTGGCCGCAGGAAAGTTTCACCTGATTGTCAATCATCGCATTTCGGAGCTTCCTCATTTTAATCCTGATCTGGACAACAATGCTCTCCCAGAAAATATCGTCGATTTTCACAAGCAATTAAAAACGTCAGACGGCATTTTAATCTGTACGCCGGAATTCGCTATGGGTGTTCCTGGCTCCCGAAAAAAATGCTATTGATTGGACGGTTTCATCGGCAGAATTTTATCGTAAGCCGACTGCGTTGATTACTGCATCATCTCAAGGATATAAAGGACATGCAGCGATGATGGTACAATAGAGGCAAAAGTAAATAGACTCATCACTTCTTTTCAGAATTTAATGATCTAATCACTGTCCTTCGGATAAAAATCAGTCTGTGCGGCAATGTTTCTGTATACTTTTTAAGAGATATTCTTGACAACGAATGATTTCTTTTATACTTTTTCGCCAAGAGTGAACGGGAATTATTTTGGGGAAAATGCGATAACTAAATCGGGGAAGAATGATCGGCAGCGAGACAACTATTTATCCTGGGTTCACCAAACTTTTTACGGAATCGTTTGCTTTTACAAATGATGAGTATAACGACTTGTTGTCCTGTTTCCACATCAAACAAATCCGTAAAAAAGAATTCTACTTTAGAG